>RFHN01000107.1 GCA_003695835.1 Armatimonadota bacterium | reverse complement strand
GCGCACTCATCGCCCTGCTCCGCTGGCGTCCCAAAGCGCTGGTTTTCATCGAGCAGACCAGCAACCTTCACCTGGTCATGCTCGCTCGGATGCTGGGCGTGAAAGTCGTGATCGCCAACGTTTCACTTACCGAATACCGAGCCGGAAAGTATCGGAGGCGACCGTTCGGCTCGAAGCGGTTCAAACTGGCGGACTTGGTCCTGGCAGTCGGTGAGGAACACCGCCAGCGGTTGCTTGATCTGGGTGTTCACCCTGACCGCATTCTCGTAACCGGCCCGCCGGTTCCCCCACCCCCCAAAGAGCAAGACCGCGAACGGTGGTCAACGGAGTGGCGGCAGCGGTTTGGAATCCGCAATGGCGAGCCGGTTATCGTCGCCGGGAGCACGTATCCTGAGGAAGAAGGCGTATTGCTGGAGGCGTTCCGAAGGGTCAAACAGGTGGCGCCCGACGCAAAGTTGGTGCTTGCGCCAAGGCACACCTCGCGGGAGGATCTCGACCAGGTCGTCCGTCAGAGCGGTCTTGAGTACGAGCTGCGTTCCCGCTTGAACGGAAAGCCGGCGCAAGCGGATGTGATCTTGCTGGATACTCAGGGCGAGCTCAGCCACGTGTGGGGCACAGCCACGGTGGCCTTTGTCGGCGGATCGCTGATGCGTCGGGGGCCCGGTCACTCTCCGCTCGAGCCTTTGAGTTGGTGCGTACCGGTAACGATGGGCCCTTCGTTTGAACAGCAGACAGCGGCGGTCAACCTCTGCAAAGAGTGGGGCATCGTCCAGATTTGCACGGATCCCGCCGTCCTCGCTGAGACCTGGCTCGCGGCCTCACAAAATCAGGAGTACCGAC
Source organism: Armatimonadota bacterium (assembly GCA_003695835.1). GTDB lineage: Bacteria > Armatimonadota > Fimbriimonadia > Fimbriimonadales > ATM1 > J051. Next base: position 10,234 of record RFHN01000107.1, on the reverse strand, counting down.
GCGCTTTTTCCGAGCGGTGTGAGGAGTTTCTGACCCACGGATCCAAGGTCTACGAGCGCTGGTGGCAGGCGATCTGCAACGAGTAGCGAGCCAGGCGATTTCTACAGGCGCAGCCCGATTCTTCCGATAAGAACGATGTGAGCCGGCTCCGTCGTTCCCGAGGCACCAGCCTTGCCGAGGTCATGGTCGCAACCGCCTTCATGGCCGTGGCGGTGACGGCGTTGGTGGACACGATTTGGACGATTCACGTCAACCAAAGCGTAGCACGCGAGCGCGCGGTGGCGCTCGCGCTCGCCGAGGACATGATCGCCGAGGTTCGGCGGGGCATCCCCAACAACGTCCTGAACCTGGGCACGCAATCCACGACGGTATCGGTCGAGGGGATTCAAGGAAACGTTACGAAAGAGACCAGTGTTAGCGCCGTGACTGGCTTCAGCGACCTGTATCGCGTTGTGGTGAAGGTCGCGTGGGCCACGGATTCGGTTCGACTGGAGACCTACGTGAGGTATCCGGATGGGTAGGCGCGCGTTCACCGTGGTCGAATTACTGATCGCCGTTTCGCTGACGGCGATCATTGCGGGCACTCTTGTCTCCGTCTACGTTTTCGTGAGCACGCGCGCCGCGCACGGCGTCGCCGAGCAAAACGTGTTGGATCAGGTTCGAGACCTCACGAGAGACGTCAGCAAGACCATCGAAAACTCCGTGCGGTGCGAGACGGTGAACGTCTCCGGTCAGTGGGCGCTCAAGTGCGTGATGCCCGCGCAGCCGACCTCGACGGACGCCAGGAACGTCGCGAATGCGTTCGCGCCGACGGACCTCTCGGCTCGCGGCATCGAGAGATGGGGGGAGGGGCAGCGCGTCTGGTTCTACCAGGCGGATGAAACCGGAAAGTTGGGCCGCGCTGGGCTGTACGTATGGCGCGCCGTTCGCTCCGACGACGCCATTCCTACCGATGCCGACGCCGATCGAGCGTGGTCGTTCTATTACGGAGGCGTACGCTACCGATGGAGCCTGATCAATAGCATCTCGTTCAGCGTGACCCCTTCCGAGCGCCTCGCCACCGTTACCGTCAAGGGCTCTGTCCTGGCGGGCGATTCGGAAGAAAGGGGCAAGCTGGTGGGGGCGGACGAGCTGGACAAGGCACGCACGTACTCGCTCACGATGTCTCGTGCGGCGTATTGGCTGAGGTGGCGAAGGTGAGGCAGCGCGGGAGTACTCTCTTGATCGTTCTGGTGCTCGTCGGAGCAACGACGACGGTCGTCATCGCAGCCGCCGATCTCGTGATTTCGTCTATGACCAGCCAGTGGCGCCGGTATCACGCCGTCCACGCCCGTTATGTAGCCGACGCGATGGTCGAATACATCCAAAGCCGTCGAGCCAAAGGGACCCTTTCTCTTCCGACCACGCTCAACCGAACGATTGACGGCAGCGATGTCACGGCCAATATTCAGGACAACTCGATCAACCTGAAGCGATCCCTTCTCGTCGAAATCACGGTCGAGGAGGGCGGGCTGACGTTCAAGGAGTCTCGAGTCGTCGGCGATGGTTTCGAGCCGAAGCACTTCTACTACGCGCTGGCAAGCGACAAAACTCTGAACCTGCCGAATAGCCTCGCGACGACTTCGCCCGGCCATCGAGGGCATGTCTACGTCGGCAATGACCTGAACATTACAAGCCTCGGAGTGACCATTGACGGAGACCTCGAGGTTTTCCGTAACCTAACCGGTTCGGCGAGCGTTGCGGGCGTTACATGGTTGGGTGTGCCGAAGATCTCGTGGCCCACGCCGGATCCCTTACTGTATGCCGCTGGCGCAGTTTTCGTAGGATCGGGGAGCGTGGGCAGCCACACCTTTTCGAACACGGCGCTCGTCTACGAAACGCTCTACGCCCCCGGGGATGCGGATATTCAAGGCACGTTTGGCGGACGCGGCGTCGTCTTCGTCGGCAAGAACATCCGGATAACCGGAGACATCTACTACAAGGACGACAACGCCCTCATTGCCATTATTGCACGGGACGATATTACAGTCGAATCCAAGGTCAAGCATATTGACGGTTTTCTCTATGCAGGCAGAACGTTCACTCAGAAAGGTGCCAATCTCACCGTTGGTCGCGGTGCGATCGTCGCCAAGAGTTTCGATTTGAAGGGCAACCTGGTCGTGAACTACGACCACGCAGTGTGGGACGACCCGGACGTAGGTTGGCGGCTCAAGCTGCCGGGTTTCTTCCCATAGGCTCAGACTTGTGAAACGCGTATGAAAGTGAAACCTGAGGCTCAGCAATCTTGGCGCATCGGAATCGGCGTTCGGTGGGCGCTTCTGGCGGCTGCCGCGGTGGTGCTGTATCCGGCCATGAAGGACGGTACCGTCCTCGCCGCGTTCTTCGCGCTCGTCGCGCCGAACCTGGCTCTTTGGCTTGGGCGGGCTACGGGCCGCCTCTCCCTGGAGGCAGCGAATCGCGCCTTGTCCTATCTTCGAGCAGCTGACGGCTTAGTCGCCTGCCTGGCGAATGGCTATTCGGGGCTTGGCGGATATCCGGTCTATCTGTTGGCGATCCCGTGCGTTGTGATCGAAGCCGTCGAAGGGACACCGGTCAAGCGGATTTTCGCGTACACAGGTGTAAACATCGGCGCCCTGTTGGGCAGCATGGCGTTCGGCGCGAACCCGGCGTCGGTGGCCGTTGGGTCGGCTCTGGTCGGGTTGAGCGGTGTGGTGTCGGCTGTGTTATCCAACTTCCGCGCACGCGACGCAGTCCTTGCCCGTCGGGAGCGTCGCCTATCGGTGGTCTTGGAGTGCGGTGCGACGCTTGCGTCGAACCGCAACCTCCAGTCCTCCATGCTGACGGTGTTGAAGGCGATCGTTCACGAGACGGGCGCGACGTGCGGGTACGTGATGCAACTGGATGAAGGCTCGCAGACGTTGCGCACGGAGGTGGCGTACAGCGCGGAGGGAGAGTTCCCGTTCCCGGAGTCGCTGCCTCTGGGCACCGGCCTATCCGGTTTCGTGGCGCAAACCGGACAGCCGGTGAACGTGCTCAGTTCCTCCGCTGAGAACCAGGAGTTCGACGGCTTTCCGTCCGGCATTTGCGCCGCCGCCAGTGTCCCGCTGATCGCGCGCAGCTACGCGCTCACCAAAGAGGAGTCCGCGGACGAAGTCCTCGGCGTTCTGACGGTGTTGAGTTATAGAGACGAGATCTCGTTTGAGGATGAGGAGATGGACCTCGTGCGCACCCTCGCATCCCTGCTCGCGATTGCAGTTGCAAACGCGCGCATGGAGATCCGTCAGCACAGCACCTTCCTTCAAACGATGGAGAGCCTGGCAACCGCGCTCGAAGCCAGGGACGAGTACACGCGGGGTCACTCGCAGAGAGTGTGTGAAGTCTCCATGATGATCGGCGAGCGAATGGGGCTTAGCCCCGCCGCGCTCGAGGAGCTTCGCGTGGGAACCATTCTCCACGACATCGGCAAGATCGGCGTACCCGACGCGATCCTGAACAAACCGGGACGACTCACGGACGAAGAGTTCGAGATCATGAAGACGCACACGATCAAGGGGTATGAGATCTGCAAGCCGCTCAACCTGTCCGAAGGCGTTTTGATGATCATTCGCAACCACCACGAGCGCTTGGACGGGAGCGGCTATCCGGATGGATTGCGCGGAGGCGACCTTCCCTTGCCCCTTCGAATCGTGTGCGTTGCGGACGCTTTCGACGCAATGAGCTCGAGGCGACCGTACCGAGGCGTGATGCCGATCAAGAAGGTCCTTGCGGAACTAAGCCGTCACGCAGGCACGCAATTCGATCCCGTCGTCGTAGAGCACTTGAAGGAGCTACTGTCCTCACCGAGGATGACCGCCCTGTACTACGAACAGAGCCAGGCTTCAGAAGAAGAAGGAGGTACGGAGAAGGAGCGGTGGGCGGCCTGATCGTTGGTATGAGTGGGCCTTCGCCCAAGCGCGGCTTCGGGATTGATATCGGGAGTCGCGTCCTTCAGCTTGCGGAGATCTCGCGGCAGGGAGACCAGCTGCACCTCGAAGGGATCGGCGCCTTTCCACTCGCGCCCGGCTTCGTGGAGCAAGGGGTCGTTACGGACCCACGCGGACTGGCGAAGGGTCTTCGGTCCTACTTGCGCCAAACGCGCATCCGCTCCCGGAAGGTGACGTTCTCCATCCCGAGCAGTTCGGCGGTCATTCGGTGGCTCAAGCTCCCTCCGCTGGAGGGGTCGGAGCTGCGAGAAGCCGCCAAGTTCAAGGTCAAACGCCACTTGCCTTTCCCAGTAGACCAGGCCTACGTCGAGGCTACTCCCCTCGATGTCAATCAGGGAGAGGAAGAGGTCGAGCATCTCGTGGTTTCCGTGCCCAGAAGGGTGATCGACTCCCGAGCGATGACCCTGGAGCACGCGGGGCTCGAGCCGGTCTGCGCAGAGTTGGAAGCGCAGGCCATTCTGCGAATCGTTGATAGCCGTCTCCGTCGCAAGTCTCCGCTCTGGAGCGATGCTTCGCTCACGATCATCGATATTGGCGGCACGATGACGCATATGTACGTCATTCAAAGCCGTCGGCTGCACTTCATGCGTGGCGTACCCTTCGGCGCCGAGTTGTTCGTGCAATCCGTTGCCATGGAGCTTGGAGTTTCGTTTGAGAGTGCGGCACAGCTCTTGGCGAGCGACGGCGCACAGATTGACGAGACGGGCACTCTTCAGGTGCGCACAGAGGACTTGGTCGCATCTATCCCGTTGCAGCAGGAGCTGGAGAAGCTGACGCGGGAGTTCCTTCGGTTGCTTCGATACTTCCGCTCCCTGCACCCGGAGCGGAGCTACGCGGGCATCCTGGACCACGTCTTGCTGTGCGGGGGAATGGCCGGGTTGAAAGGCTTGGACGCGTACCTCGCGGAGAGGCTGGAGCTTCGAGTCGAGAGGATGCGACCTCTCGCGAACATGGTGGGGAGTTTCGATCCCGATTCTTTCGCGGCGATCAGCGCAAGACAGGAAGCGTTCACCGTCGTCGTTGGGCTTGCGCTCTCGGGCGTCGGGCTCCCGTGGGAAGGATTCGATACACAGGAGGGCGAGAATGAGTTCGTCTGGGCTCGCGCGGCATGAACCCCGGTCCGTAAACGTAGAGCTGAATCTTCTGGCGGAACGGTCCGAGGAAGTCTCGCGCCTCACCTCGGAGATGCGCCGCTGGGGTGCGTTTCTGCTTGCCGTTCTCTTCTTGGGAGGCAGCGCTCTGCTGGCGTCCTTCGCCTATCTCGGCGAAGCCTCGGAGCGACTGGCGAACTCCCGGAAGGCCGGCGCCGACCTCACGGTCGAGGAACAGGAGATCTCCGCCAAGGCCGCGCTTGCGGCGACGCGCCTGAGCACCAATTCCGCTTTGGAGACCGCGCGAAAGAACATGGCGCGACTGTTAGGGATCTCGCTCGGTGCGCTCAACCAGGTTCCTCCAACCATTGCCCTATCGAAGATTCGTGTCGAAGTGTTGGGTGGCAGGCTTACGCTGACGGGTACCGCCGACGCGGAGACGCTCCGCGACGCGCAGCAGTTCATCACCGATCTCAAGGCGCAAGGTTTGGAAGCGGTCATGACGTCCGCGAAGCGGAACGACTACCTGGGTCCGGGCGGCGTAGGCTTCGAATTCACGGTAACGGGAGGCGTTGCTCCATGAGTCCGATTCGCCTTCCGGTAACGGAGCGATCGTTCCGCGTCTTGCGGAGCCTCACGATAGCGATCGGCGGTGTGGTGGCCAGTCTAGCTGTACTCTGCGTCGGCGCGGCAGGCTATCTCCAGGTGCAGGCGAAGAAGCAGGAAGCGGCGAATGCCCAAACCGATCAGCGGATCCGCGCCGCCGAGGAAACCCTCCGCCAGGCGGAGAGCGTGGAGATCCCGCGCGAACTGCGCGGACTGGCCGCCGTCTCCGCCTTCCAGCGGCACTTGGAGTCGGTCTGCAAGAACCGTAGCGTAGAGCTGAGCGAATTTTCGAGCGGCTCCAATTTGGTGCCTTTTGTCAGTCGCTTCGCGGCGTCGGCATCGGACAGTGGATCGTCGGATTGGGTCGAGGCGGACGTTACGTTCCGGATCCAAGGCGATCCAGCGGCGGTAGTCGAAGCGCTGCGAGAGATCGCCGAGGGTGAGGTTCCCGTGGAGGCGTCGAGCATTGAGATCGAGCGAGCCTCGGTGGACCGTGGCGGAAATGCAACCGTGGAGGCGAGAGTGCAGCTCCGAGTGCTCTCGAAAAACGTATGAAGGTAGGCGACCCTAAGAAAGCAGCCGTTCTCGGCGTGGTGGCGCTCGTTGCCGTCGGCGCGGCGGTGTTTCAGCTCATTCCAAAACGGCAGCCGTCCGTTCCGAACCAACAAGCGCAGGCTCAGCAGCCGCAAGAAGCTCGCAGCGAACCTGCGGCGCAGTCTCTCCTTACTCGCCCGTTTTCACATCCGTTGCTCGCTCAGCGAGAAGGAGGCCCGAACCAGGGCGGACAGCCTCAAGCGCCGCCGAGCTCGGCCCCAACCGGCTCATCGGTCAACCCGCCTCTTCTGCCTCCCTTGACGTTCCTGGCTCAAGGCGAGCCGGAAGAGGGCCGACAATCAGAACCAGAGCCTGAGCCGGTCGTTACAGTGCGACTGCAGGCGGTTCTCTCTGCAGAGGACCGGGTCGCTCTGCTTGAGGTGGATGGCGAAGTGCGGCGAGTCGCGGTCGGCCAGGCGATCTTCGAAGGGGTCAAAGTGAAGACGATTCGTGACGATTCGATCACGCTACAGACGCCCGCGGGCGAGCAGAGGCTTGCTGTGGGCGCAACTTGGGAGTGGAAAAAGAAATGATGATCTGGGCAGCCTCGTTGGGCCTCTTCTTGAATCTCTTGTCGAGCGGAGCGCTCGGCCCTCTGCAGCCGGCGCCGCAAACCGAATCAGCCGGGCAGCTCTCGTCGGTCAAAGAGGTCAAGGAGCCGCTCGTTTCGATTAATGCGGTCGAAGCCGACTTGCCGTTTCTTCTGCGAGAAATCGGGACCCAGGCAGGTCGAAACCTCGTACTCTTGACGCCGACCGACAAAAAGCTGACGGTGAACCTCAAGGACGTCCCGCTTTCCGAGATGATCCGGCATGTGTCCGCGATGTGCGGTTTGAGCTATCTGGAGGTCGGTGGGACGTTTCTCATTGGTACGGAGGAGACGCTCTCGTCGAGCTACCCCAACGAGTGGGCGGCGGCTCATCCGCTGCCAGCTGTGCCGGAAGCCGCTTTCCAAATCGTTACCGAGCACTACCGCGTCAACTACGTGGATCCGCGGCAGAGTGCCGAGTCCTTGAAAGAGCTGTTCAAGAATACGAACCTCGTCGTGCTGACCGGACCGTCTCCTCGAACGCCGTCCATCTCGAATAACCAGCAAACGGGTCAAAAGACCGGCATTGAAGCGAGTGTCCTCGATGAGTCCTCGGCTGTCTCCAAGGAGTACGGCCGAACGCTCATTCTCCGCGGGGACCCGAAGGTGGTCAAAGACGCGATCGAAGCGGCGAAGGCGATGGACATCGCGCGGGAGCAGGTTTCAATTGGCGTCACGATCCACGACATCTCGAACGACGCGGTTCGAGAGCTCGGCCTGTCCTGGAGTTACGGCGATATCACGATCACCGAGACGAATCCGAACGGGGTGGAGTTCGGTTCCTTCAGCCGCGCGCCGCAAACGTTCACAGCGAAGATTAAGGCGCTGGAGCAACAGGACAAGGCGAAGCTACTCGCCGCACCGAACGTGACCGTCCTCGACGGCGAGCGGGCTTTCGTGCTCATTGGGAGTCGGCTCAACTTCCCGGTGCTCGTGGGCTTTTCCGATGCCGGAACGCCGATCTTTGACAGACAAGAGGAGCGGGTTGGGATTTATCTGCAAGTTGCTGCTACGGTGAGCGACGAGGGGCAGATCACGTTGAGCCTCTATCCGCAGGTCTCCGTTGTCACCGGGTTCCTGGAAGTGAACGGAGCGAGCTATCCGCAGATCTCGACGAGGGAAGCACAGACGAGCATTCGCGTGAAGAGCGGCGAGACTATCGTCTTGGGTGGCATGCTCAAGGACGAAGAGGTGGCGACCATCGAGAAGGTGCCGATCCTGTCGGACATTCCGGTGATCGGGGAACTCTTCAAACGTCGCAAGAAGACCAAGAGCTCGTCGCAGGTGATCATCACCATTACCCCTCGCATCATCACGGAAGGAAAGCAGGACTGAAGCGATGAATCTCGACAAGCCGCTGGGTGAGATCTTCGTTGAAGAAGGGTATCTCACTGCCGAGGAGTTGGATCGCATCCTCGCCGAGCGCACGGACACGACGGAACCGATCGGCGATCTCTTGGTGCGCCTCGGAAAGATCTCCGAGAAGGACAAGCTGCGTTGTCTCGGCCTGCAGCTTGGCATTCCGTTCGTAGACCTCGCCCGCATGGAGATCGATCCCGCCGCGGCGCGTTCGATCCCACACTCGGCGGCAATCCGATTGCTGGCGATCCCCGTCGAGCGAACGGACTGCGCCGCCAGCGTCGCGATGGTCAACCCCCTCGACCTGGCTGCGCTCGACGAGTTGTCCGCACTGACGGGGCTTGAGATCGACCCCCTTCTGGCGACCGAGGAGGACGTCCGCGACGCCATCTTTCGAATCTTCGGCGCCTACGACGACTTGGGCGAAATCGTCGGAGAAGCGGTCAAGGGAGTTGACCCTGAAGACCTTCGGGTTTCGACGGTTGACGCGGAAGAGGAACAGGTCAACGTCATCGAGCTCAAGGAGGTCGTCGAAGGCGCTCCGGTCATCAAGCTCGCAAACGCGCTGTTGACCCGCGCCATCGCCATGCGGGCAAGCGACGTGCATATCGAGCCGCAGGCGCGGAAAGTGCGCGTGCGATTTCGCATTGACGGGCTGCTCCAGGAAGTGATGGTGATCCCTAAGGATCTGCAGCACCCGCTCATCTCCCGCCTCAAGATCATCGCCCAGCTCGACATTGCGGAACGGCGGATCCCGCAAGACGGCCGATGCACGATGCTTTCGCCCCAAGGCGAGTTCGACTTCCGCCTCTCCACGTATCCAAGCGTGCACGGGGAGAACGTCGTAATCCGGATTCTGGACAAATCCGGCGCCCTCATTGACATCGAGCGCCTCGGCCTGCAGGAGGAGACCAAGCGCGTATTGCTCGCGAGTTTCGAGGAGCCGCAGGGCCTCATCGTCGTTACCGGGCCGACGGGATCGGGCAAGACGACGACTCTGTACTCCATTTTGCATCAACTGAATGCCATCCACCGCAATATCATCACCATCGAAGATCCCGTCGAATACCAGCTGGAGGGAATCGTCCAGGCCAACGTCAACCCGAAAGCGGGTGTGACGTTCGCGACGGGCTTGCGGAGCATTCTCCGCCAGGACCCGGATGTCATTCTCGTCGGCGAAGTGCGCGACGGAGAAACGGCGAGCATCGCCATCGAATCCGCGCTGACCGGCCACCTCGTCCTCACGAGTCTCCACGCCAACGACGCCGCGTCTGCCGTCACGAGACTGATTGACTTGGGCATCGAGCCGTTCCTACTCGGCGCCAGTCTGACGTGCAGCGTTGCGCAGCGCTTGGTTCGCGTCATCTGCCCGAAATGTAAAGAGACGTACGAGCCGGATATCGCCGCCCTGGAGAGGCTGCACCTCGACCCGAACGCGACGTATTACCGCGGGCGGGGCTGCGAGCACTGCGCAAAGACCGGCTATCGCGGCCGGGCGGGTGTATTCGAAGCCATGCCCGCGAAGTCCGAAGTGCGTCGGCTCATCGTGGCGAACGCGCCTGCGAACGAAATCCGGGACAAGGCGGTCGAGCTGGGAATGTTGACACTTCGCGAGGATGCCAGAAGGAAAGTGGTCGAAGGAGTTACGACAGCGGAAGAAGTGATTCGTGTCACAGCGGAGGCCGTGTAAGATGGAAGCATTCCGTTACAAGGGCTATCAGTCGGGCAAGAAGGTAGACGGACAGATCCACGCGAACTCGATCGAGGAAGCCGAGCGCAAGCTTCAGGCCCAGGGCGTTACCGTCATCGCCTTGCTTCCGGCAGGTCGGGCTGCATCCAAGCCGGAGGGAGAGCGGTCCTCTTCCGCATGGAAGCGGAAGCTTGTCTCGCTGTCTCACCTGGCGAGCCTGCTCCATGACTTGGGCGTGATGGCGGAAGCCGGCGTTCCCTTCGTCGAGGCGCTCGACGCGGCATCGGAAGCTTCTCCCAACGCCGCCGTTCGAGAGGTCATC
>RFHN01000106.1 GCA_003695835.1 Armatimonadota bacterium | reverse complement strand
GTATATAAAAGCCGCGATGGTCGCAATCGCCATGCCACCGAAGACATAGATGAGCGCTCGAAGCCAGGCCGGCACATCGTCGTCGCCTCGAGGCCGACGCGGCGGCTTCCTCGCCGGGCCTCCTTGAGTGGTTCGCGGGGCCTCCGTATCGGGCGCAGGCTTTCGCGGCAGACGCGTCGCGACCTTTGGCGTCGGAGCCTGGATCTGGGCCGGCTTGCCATATCTCAGGCTCTCCTGCACAGCCAAGAGGTCGTCCAGCATCTGCGACGGGGTCTGGTATCGGTCTTCCGGATTTTTGGCCAGCGCTCGTCCGACGATCGCGCTGAGAGCGCGAGGAATGCTGGGATTCAGTGTCCGCGGATCTGGCGCAGGCGCCTGGCGATGTTGGTCGAGAACCCTCAACGGCGTCGGGCCATCGAACGGGCGCTGGCCAGTCAGCAGCTCGTACAGAAGCACGCCCAGTGCATACAAGTCCGACTGGGCGCTTGGCATCCCCCCTTCAATCACTTCTGGAGCGAGATACGGAGCCATTCGCGCGAGGACGATTCCGGGCGCCGACTCGCTCGCGCTGTAACACTGCCATATCCCAAAATCCAACACCTTGACGACGTCGTCGGAGTCGTACATCACGGTGTCGGAAGAGAGGTCGCCGTGGACGATGCCGTGATTCAGCCCCGCTTGGAGCGCCTCCGCGATGGAGATAGCGATCTCGCAACACAAAGCCGGCGAGAAGGGAGCCAGGCGACGAATCCGCTCGCGAAGCGGCTCGCCGTCAATGTGTTCGCCAACGATGTAATACAGACCGTTCGCTTCCTCGATCGTTTCCACTCGCGCGATGTGCGGATGCTGCAACGCCTTCGACTTCTCGACAACGGAAACCAACTCCGCCACAAAGCTCGCCTCCGAAGCAAACGGCTCCTTCACCACGCGTAGCAGGACGCGAACGTCCCGATACACGTCTTTCGCCACATAGTTGGCAAAAAACGGCGTCCCAGGGATCTCCTTGAGAATCTCGTAGCGAGAATTCAGGACTTGACCGATCATTCTCCGCGCCTCCACATCGCCAAGAGAAGACCAAGCCCAAGAAGGAACCAACCGACGAGAAGGTTCGTCGGCGCAATTCGGGCCGTCCATTCTGCCAGGCGACCTTGCAAAAGCATCCATTGATGGACGCCGAAACCTCCCACAAGCAGGACGCAAGCGATCCAGACGTAGAGTCGTTCCACAAGATCTCGGCTCTTCACAGCGCCCTCAAACCCTCCTCGATCAGTTCCGCGCTCACACCTGAAACGATCTCCGCGTGCCCGACTCGCGCCGGAATCACCAGCGCGATCCGACCGCCTTCCGCCTTCTTGTCGAGGAACAGCCTTTCCACCACGTCTTCGATTCTACATCGCCCGTCCAGTCCGACGGGGAGCCGCCACTCGAGCAGCAGCTCTCGAAGACGCTCCGTCAATCCGCTTTCGGTCATCCCCATTCGCTCTCCTACCCACGTTTCTACGACCATCCCGATCGCGACCGCTTCCCCATGATAGATCCCCGAGTAACCCAGCGCCGCCTCAATCGCGTGCCCGACCGTGTGCCCGAAGTTGAGAAGCGCGCGTTTGCCCAGTCTGTCCTCCGGGTCCTCCCGCACTACTGCCGCCTTATGTTCGATACACCGAAGGCATACGCTCTCAAAGAACGCCACGCCCGACGCAAGCGCCGAACCCTCGCCCGATTGGAGCTCCTCGAACAGCGAAGGATCGAACACGCAGGCGTACTTGACCACCTCGGCCATTCCGTTGCGCAGCTGTCGTTCCGGCAACGTGAGAAGAAACCGCGGGTCGCAGGCAACGCCGATCGGATGGTGGAACGCGCCGACGAGGTTCTTGCCCTGAGGGAGATCCAAACCCGTCTTCCCGCCGAGCGCAGCGTCAACCTGGGCCAACAACGTCGTAGCTACGTTCAGATGCGAGATCCCGCGCATGTACGTCGCCGCCACGAAGCCCCCCAAGTCCGCTGCCACACCGCCACCGAAGGCGATCAGCAGGCTCTTCCGGTCCGCTCGCCTCTCCGCCAGCCATTCCAGGATCGAGCTCCAGACGGAGATCGTCTTGGAGCCTTCGCCCGGCTCAAAGAGGAACGTCTCGCCGAGGCCTGCGAACTCCGTGCCGTGGTACTCCCAAGCCGTGCGGTCCGCCACGAGGTAGACCGCGGACGGCGCCAGCTCCTCGACGGCCTTGGCCACTGCTGCGCGAGAATCCGCGCCGACCCAAACCGGGTACTCGCCAGCAGGGCAAGGAAATGCAACCTTCTTCACTTTCGGTCCTCCACGGCAATCTGGCACAACTGGCGGAGGACCTCCGATCGAGCTGAGCCGTCCAACACGACGACATGGTCCGCGCGTGCATAGAACCTTTCCCGCTCTTGCAAAAGTTGGCCGAGTCGTTCCCTCCATCCCCGTCCTTTCAGCAAGGGGCGCGCTCGCCTCGACCGCTCGAGACGCTGAATCAACAGGCCTTCGCTCGCCTTCAGGTAGACCACCGGGCCCACGCGCCGCATAAGAGGCCAGTTCTCCTCACGCGTGGGCGCGCCGCCCCCGACGCTGAGTACGAGATCTCCCGAGTCGCGGATGGAACGGAGCGCCTCACTTTCAAGGCGGCGAAACGCCTCTTCCCCATCCTCTTCGAAGATCTGCGCAATGGCTCTGCCGCTTAGCCGGACCACTTCCTCATCTAAGTCGAGGTGACGCCAGCCCAGGCGTTGGGATAGTTGCTTGCCCAACGTCGTCTTCCCGCAACCCATCATTCCGATCAATACGATTCCCATTCACCGTTATGCAAAGCGAGCGACCGGAGAGGTCCGGCCGCTCGCATAAGGTGACGCCTCAACGGAGGGAGCCGATTAACCTCCCGAGGAATCCTCCTCGACGATCGTCGGCGTGATGAAGACCAGGAGTTCCTGGTTCTCCATCGTCTTGTTCGACGAGCGGAAGAGGTTGCCAATCAGCGGCAGGTCGCTCAGAATCGGGTAGCGCTGCGTGCTGAAGCTCTCCCGTTTCCGGTTCAGGCCGCCGAGAAGGATCGTCTCTCCGTTCTTGACCCGCGCGGTCACGAAGATCGCCTGCGTCAGAACGTCCGGAATCTCCGTTCCATCCGGGGCGCGGCGAATCTCGCCGAACTCCGCGACTTGCGGGCTGATCGTCATCGTGATCGTGCCGTCCGCGTTGATACGCGGCTGGACGCTCAGGCCGGTCTGGACCGTGATCGGCACCAACTGCGGAGCCGTAATCACCTGACCATTACCGACCGCGATGACCTGCGTGAGAATGATAAACGTCTGGATCTGCTGGATGATGAAGGCGGGCTGGTTGTTCAGCGTTCGAACGAACGGCGCATTCACAACCTGGCCGTAGCCCTCCAGCAGCAGCATCCGGAGTCGGGTCGTAACGTTTCCGGTTGCGTAGTTGACGAAGAACGGGTCGCCTGCGCGAGCCTGTGTTCCCGGCGTGTTGCCGATCAGAACCTGCCCGCGCTGGAACAGCCAGTCAATACCGAAGCTTCGCGAGAGCGAGTTCGACGTAGTGATGTACTCGACCTTTACGAGCACCTGCTTCGGCGCGACATCGAGCCTTCGAATAATGTTCTCAAGCTCCTGGATCGCGGAATCGGTGCCTCGGACGATCAGGCTGTTGTCGGTTGGGTCGTACGTGATTTCGTCAATCCCATCCGGAATGAAGCCCTGGCCGCCCTGAAGGTTGATGTTGCCTCCTTGGCCGCCGAAACCGCCCTGGCCGCCGAAGCCACCGCCGCCGAAGCCGCCACCGCCGAAGCCGCCGCCGCCGAAGCCGCCTTGGCCACCGCGGCCGCCGCCACCGGAGATGCCGCCCTGGTTCGAACCGCCAGGAATGTTCACTCCATCGCCGCTCGAGCTTGTGCCGCCCGACGGCTCTCCGGAGATCGCCATGTCAGCGATTCGAGACGCGCTCGAAAAGCCAGGATGGTTCGCAACGATCGGACCATTGTTGCCCTGCTTGAAGTAGCTCGGGAAGAAGTTGTTCCGGAGCTGCTCCAGCCGATGCCAGTCGTCCAGTTGGTCAACGTCCTGGTTTCGCAGCAGCTGCAGCATGTGACGCGGATGCGAGTGCGTCAGCAGGATCTTGCGAACGACCTTCGGCTCCTTGATCGTCACGGGAGTTTCCGTCTTCGTCGTGGTCTCCTCCCGGAACGCTTCCTTGGGGCCGATGATGTACACACCCGCCGCATCCTTCTTGTAGCCAGCGCCAGCCGCTTCGCAGATGTACCGGATCGCCTCGTCAACCGTAACGCCAGTCAAGCTGAGCCGAATTCGCGCATACGGCTTGTCCGAAGGCATGAACACAAACTGCAGGTCGAGCCCGCTTTGCGTTGCAAGCATCCGGGTAGCCGATTCGATGTCCGCATCTTCCAAGACGAGATCGAACCGCTTGACCGTCTGCGCGTATCCAGCGACCGCCACGATGACCGAAGCGATCACCGCCATCAACACTTTCATAAGATTTGCTTTACGCATGTCCTCTCTTTCCTCCATTTGCCTTAGCGGCCAAAGCCACCGCCGCCGCCGAAGCCGCCGCCGCGACCGCCGCCGCCGAAGCCGCCGCCGAAGCCGCCGCCGCCAAAGCCGCCGCGACCACCGAAGCCGCCGCCACCAAAGCCGCCGCGACCGCCGAAGCCGCCGCCGCCAAAGC
>RFHN01000105.1 GCA_003695835.1 Armatimonadota bacterium | reverse complement strand
TACAAGGGCTATCAGTCGGGCAAGAAGGTAGACGGACAGATCCACGCGAACTCGATCGAGGAAGCCGAGCGCAAGCTTCAGTCCCAGGGCGTTACCGTCATCGCCCTGCTTCCGGCAGGTCGGGCTGCATCCAAGCCGGAGGGAGAGCGGTCCTCTTCCGCATGGAAGCGGAAGCGTGTCTCGCTGTCTCACCTGGCGAGCCTGCTCCATGACTTAGGCGTGATGGCGGAAGCCGGCGTTCCGTTCGTCGAGGCGCTCGACGCGGCATCGGAAGCTTCTCCCAACGCCGCCGTTCGAGAGGTCATCCGTTCGATTCGGGAGGAAGTGGTGGGCGGCAAGAGCCTTTCCGTGGCGATGCGCGCGTCCGGCGCCTTTCCGGACGTCGTTTGCGAACTGGTCCACGTCGCGGAGGAGGGCGGTCGTTTGGACCACGCATTGCGCGCAGGGAGTACGTACCTCGAACGAACGGTCGAAATGCGTAAGAGGTTGATCAACGCGCTGATGTACCCCTGCGTCCTGATGCTGGTCGCTGTGCTCACGGGCGTGGTGCTGGTTGCCTTCGTATTGCCAAAGTTCTCCTCGATTTTCGACAAGATGGGGGCGCAGATCCCGATTACGACGAAGTGGATGCTCGCGGCTGGCACAACGCTCCGCAACCAGCCCTACCTTGGGCTGGGTGGTGTGGTTGCCGCCGTTTTCGGACTGCGGTACGTGTATCGCCTTGCCTCGAGTAGCCGGCCGTTCTCCGCCTTCCTGCTCAAACTACCGGTCTTGGGAGACCTCATCGCGCGACTGGCGCTCGCCCGCGCGTTCCAAAGCATCGCAACCCTGATTTCGAGCAACGTGCCTTTGGTGGTCGCCGTGGAGCAGGGAGCGCGCGTTTCCGGCAATCCGATCATTCGGGAAGCGCTCCTGGCGGCGAGGGCGGCGATGGAGCACGGAGCGGCCTTCAGCGAGGCGGCCAAGGAGCAGCCGATTATTCCTCGAACTCTCACTCAGATGATCGCCGTAGGGGAACGGACGGGTCAACTGCCTCGCCTCATGAACTCCACCGCATCCGCCATGGAAGAGGACGTGGACGCTCGGTTGAAAGCGCTCGTATCCATTGTGGAGCCGGTGATGGTGGTGGCGATGGGCGCGTTCGTCGGAACGATCACGCTCAGCATCATCATCCCCATTTATACGGTGGTGCAAAACATCCGATGATTTCTTCGCAAAACTCTAAAGACGCGACGAAGAATAGCCGAATATCTTGCTGGAGGATACAACAACACGCACCTCTGGAGATGAGCATGAAGCAGCATGGCATGAGACTTCGAAATCGGGCTTTCACCCTGGTGGAGCTCCTGGTGGTCATCATCATCATTGCCGTTCTGGCCGCGGTGGTGATTCCTCGATTTGCCGATTCAGGCATTCGCAGCAAGGAGGCGGCGCTCAAGGCGAACTTGAGGCTGTACCGAGGCGCCGTTGAGATGTTCCGCAACGATACCGGCGCCTATCCTGCGTCCTTGTCCGACCTCGCGGCGACCACCGCACCGGCCAACGGATTGGACAGCACGGGTGCCGTGAAGGCGATCAACGCCGCGGATTGGAAGGGGCCCTATCTGCAGAGAATTGAAAACGACCCTGTTTCGGGCAACCCGTTCAACTACGGCACCACTTCGCCCAACGTCGGAAAGGTTACGTCCTCGGCTTCGGGTAACGCAACCGACGGAACTGCGTATTCCTCCTGGTAGGCGTCTTCGCTCAGCAGCGCAGGGGTTGGAGGGCGGCGTCGTCGAAAGATGGCGCCGCTTTTCTCATCTACGATCCCATGACGAACGGAATGAGATCCACGACGCGGCACGCGTAGCCCCATTCGTTGTCATACCACCCTACGACCTTCGCAAACCTCTCTCCCATCATCGTCGTGAGAAGAGAGTCGAACGTGCAACTATGCGGGTCGCCGATGAAGTCGCTGCTGACGAGAGGCTCATCCGTGTACCGAAGAATGCCGCGGAGGCTGCCTTCCGCCGCTTCCCGAAAGGCAGTGTTGATCGCCTCCGGAGTCGCTTCTTTCTCCAGTAGGACGGTGAGATCCACAATGGACACGGTGGGCGTCGGCGTGCGAACAGCGAAACCGTGCATCTTGCCTTGCAGCTCGGGAATCACCAAACCGATCGCCTTCGCCGCGCCGGTGGTGGTCGGAATCAGGTTCTGACCGGCAGCGCGCGCCCGCCGAAGGTCCTTGTGTACCTGATCTTGTACCCTTTGGTCGTTCGTATAACTGTGGATGGTGGTCATCAGCCCATGCTCAATGCCGAAGCGATCCAGGAGCACCTTGGCCAATGGCGCGAGGCAATTCGTCGTACAGCTTGCGTTGCTGATGATGTGATGGTTCTCAGGGTCGTACGCGTCGTTGTTTACGCCGAGGACGAGCGTAACGTCCTCGCCCTTCGCGGGGGCGGAGATGATGACCTTCTTCACGCTGTCCCGCAGGTGCTTGGCGGCGGCGTCGCGTTCGGTGAAGCGACCCGTGGACTCGACGACGACTTCGACACCCGCGCTGCCCCAGTCAATCTCCGCTGGATCGGGGCAAGCGAAGCTTCGGATCCTCTTCCCGTTGATGAAGATCTCGTCCTCGTCGAAGTGCGCCTCGCCTTGGAAGGGGCCGTAGGTACTGTCGTACCGAAACAGGTGTGCGTTGGTCTTGGGGTCCGCAAGGTCGTTGATCGCCACGACTTCGACCGACTCCGGGGCCCGCTCCAACGCTGCTCGGAGCGTCAACCGTCCGATCCTGCCAAATCCGTTGATTCCGACTCGTATCGCCATGATGCGAGAGTATATCCCAGCAGGCGAAGGGATAAAATGAGCTGCTCGAATGGCGCACCCTTTGGCTCCTTACATCTTCTTGTTGCGCAACCCTGCGAGGTCCGTACCGATCACTATCGTCATCGCACTCGCCGTTTTGCTGATCTGCGGAATCGTTGCGCTCGTACACTCAATCCCTTTGAGTGTTCGCGAAATCTATGGGTACAGCCGAAACTTCAGCGCTGCGCTGCCCCGGAGCGACCCCTCGTACCTACCCACGCTCGAGGCACAACTCAGCGAATCTCCGGTCCCCATCGAGCGTGTCCTCAAAATCCGAGTGGCTTTCTTCAACGTTCGCAGCATCGTCGGCAAACTGCCGTTCGTGCTTCACGGACTGAAGCCCGAAGACGCAGCGTTCCTGCGTCAACGGATGGGGCTGTCCCAGCTGACGGGCCGGCTGCCCGCTGTCGGAGCTCCGGAAGCCGTGATTACGCGCCCGATCGCGGTGAACTTGGGCCTCGACATCGGCGACGAACTCCTTCGTCCGGACGACCCCCAGAACTACTCTCCGCAGCCCGTGCGTGTCGTCGGTATCCATGAGAGCGACTACTGGTTTGCCTACGGAGACTACACCTACGTTGCGCAGAACCACTTCCCGCCGGTAGACGACCTTGTCATCGTGGCGAAGGACCAGCCACGGTTCGATCGGTGGGCGGTGGAGCGATTCAAAGGCACGAAAGCGAGGATCCTCACACACGCTGAGCTTCTTCGTGAGACCGACGAGAGTCTCGCCGTCCTTCTTCAGCTCCTTTCTGTCGTCATCGGGATGTTGGTTGTGGTGGTTACGGTGATGATCGGTCTGTTCATCAACATCTATCTGTCGCAACGAATCACAGAGTTCGGCTTGCTCCAAGCGATCGGTTTCACCCGCGGCTTTTTGGCTCGGCGCGCAGGCGTGGAAGCCTCGATCATCGTGATCGGCGCGTGGCTGCTGGGCGTATTGGTGAGCGTGGGGGTGTTGTGGATTGTCAAGATCACGCTGATGGATCCGCGGGCTTACTTCCTGGATCCGCTGGACTGGTACGGAATCGCTTACACGTTGCCTTTGCCACTCGCCGTCCTGCTCGCATCGTTCCTGACCATCCGGATCCGTTTCGCCCGGTTCGATCCTGTCGAGGTGATCGAAAGGAGGATCGCTTGATCGAAGCCCGAAACGTGAGTTTAGAGTACAACGATCACGGGAAGATCGTGTACGCCTGTCGAGATGTGAACCTTCGCATTGCGAAGGGAGAGTTCGTGGGTGTGCTGGGGCCGAGCGGCAGCGGAAAGTCCAGCCTTCTTTACCTACTAAGCGGTTTGAAAGAGCCGACCGCCGGCAGCGTGCTGTTCGAAGGGAAGCCATATACGCACCTCTCTGAGAGAGAGCGCGCCGAGATCCGACGCAAGCGGTTTGGCTTTGTGTTTCAGTACCCCTATCTTGTCGGATTCCTGACCGCGCTCGAGAATGTGATCGCGGGCGCAGAAGCCTTGGAGCCCGCGCGAGATCGTGCGGAAGCGCTGCTTTCTGAGATGGGGCTGGGGGAGAAGATGCATCGCCTTCCTTCCGAACTCTCCGGCGGCGAGCGCCAACGCGTCTGTGTCGCACGCGCCCTGCTCTGGGATCCCGACGTCGTCTTCGCCGACGAGCCAACCGCATCGTTGGACGCAGCTACCGGAAGGGAGGTGGTTCGTCAGCTTGTGGAACGTCGCCGCGGCGCCCTCGTTATGGTGACGCACGACCCACGGATTCTGGGAGGCGCGGATCGGATCCTACGCATCGAGGGAGGGCTGGTAACGGAAACGTCGGTCGAGGTCGCAGAAACGGCGGATTCGCGGGTCGAGGAAGGTTAGACCTCCCGTTCGTTTTGGCGCGACCGTTCTCAATCGATATTGAGGTTTCGAAATCTGCGGATCCGCGGGTCGAGGATCGGTAACAAAGTGTCGTACGCTTCTTGGACCATGAGGTGAATCTTCGCGGCGCGCTTCCGCTCCTCGCTGCCTTCAGGAAAGTTCGTCGGCAGGCTTCTCTCGCTGAGCCTCTTGTACTTCCGCTTGAGCTCGGCTAGCGTCGCGTCCCTCGGTAGGCCAAGAATCCGATACGCCCTCGCCACTTCATCTTCCAATGCCGTCTCTGCCTCTTGTGGCGCTGTGGCTGTGGGGTCGGGAGCTTCGGTCGGCACCGTGGGGTGCAGGCTCTCCTCCAACTCTCGCTCCGCGTCCGCCCGAAACGCGTCCTCAATCCGCTGCCACTCGCGGTTGATGTAAGCCCTGAGAAGATTGTACGCACGCCGAGCAGTGCCCATCTGCGCCGCTATTGTTGCATACCCGGTTCCGGGAGATCGTGGCTATGCTATCCATCTGGCGTAGAATCCGTCAAACCAAGTAAGACGGGTGCGATGCCCATCCTAGCACAGGCGTCAACTATGCGTTGGATCGTTGCGGAAGGGTTCGCGTAGAACTCAGATTCCCGAACACGAACGAACCGCCAGCCTGCACGCTCGAGTTGCCTCTGTCGCTGCATATCCTGCTGATAGCGATCTGGCCCATGCCAATGATCGCCATCGCATTCGATCGCGAGGCGGTGTGAATGACCTTCTACGATCAGGTCTATTCGATATTCCCCTGCTTTCACTTGCG
>RFHN01000104.1 GCA_003695835.1 Armatimonadota bacterium | reverse complement strand
TAACCGAAGGTACCGAGATGGCGGAAGAAAAGGAAACCACGGAAGCGCAAGCGGAGGCGCCAGCCAAAGGGGGCAAGTCGCCGAAGCTCCTGGTCATCATTCTCCTCGCGATCGTACTGGCGGGCGGGGGCTTCTTCGGCATGAAGATCATGGGCGCGAACAAGAAGAAGGAGCCCGAAAAGCCGAAGGTCGGCCACGTGATGGAGCTTCAGGAGTTTCTCGTGAACCTCAAGGATAAGACGTGGCTCAAGGTTTCACTCGCCCTCGGAGTAGCGGAGGGCGCGGAGCTTCACGGCGCCGGCGAAGGCGGTGGACATGAAGGCGGTGGCGCGACCGACGATCCGAAGATGCGCGACATCATCATCCGCGTACTCACTTCCAAGAACCTGGACGACATCGTCTCACCCGAAGGCAAGGAGCAGCTGAAGAAGGACATCCTCCATGCCTTGAACGCCGAATACGGCGCGCACGGCGAGGAGGATAGCTCGCATGCGTCCTCCGATCAGCCGAAGGACGACACCTCGTCGGACGGGCATGGCGACGGAAGCAAAGACGCCGAGAAGCAAGCGGAGGAAGCGATCCAGGGGCCGTTCCTCGAAGTCTATTTCACAGCCTTCTCGTATCAGCGCTACTAACCTCTCTCGGGTATACTTGCAGCCGACAACCCGTTCCCATCGTAGGGGAGGCTGAAACTATGGATGCAAGTTACACCAAGTCGAGACTTTACGCCCTGCGCCACAGCGCGGCGCACCTCATGGCCCAATCCGTTCTCCAACTCTTCCCGGACGCGAAACTCACCATCGGTCCGCCGATCGAAAACGGTTTCTACTACGACATTGACTTCGGCGACACCAAGATCACCGAAGAGGATTTGGCGAAGATTGAGGAAAAGATGCGCGAGAACGCCGCGCGAGACCTTCCGATCGTCAAAGAGGTCCTAACCCGGGAGGAAGCTCGCAAGCGGATCCTCGACCTCAAGCAAGACCCCTACAAACTGGAGCTCTTGGACGACATCCCGCCAGAAGAGGAGATCAGTTTCTACACGCAGGGAGAGTTCACCGATCTGTGCCGCGGGCCGCACGTATCGCGCACCGGAGAGATCCAACACTTCAAGCTGCTCAACATCGCCGGGGCGTACTGGCGTGGGGACGAGCGGAACAAGATGCTCACGCGCCTGTACGGTACCGCATTCGAAACGAAAGAGGAACTCGAAGAGTATCTGCACAACCTCGAAGAGGCGAAGAAACGAGACCACCGCGTCCTCGGGCGCCAGCTGGGTCTTTTCATGTTCTCGCCAAATGTCGGGAGTGGGCTTCCCCTCTGGCTCCCCAAGGGCGCGGTCATGCGCGAAGTGCTGACCGACTTCCTGCGCCAGGCGCAGCTGGAGCGAGGGTATCAGCCCGTCGTCACGCCCCACGTGGGCAACGCGAAGCTCTGGGAGATCAGCGGACATCTCCACACGTACCGAGACAAGATGTTCCCGATCATGGACGACGGACGCGAGCAGTTTCTGCTCAAACCGATGAACTGTCCGTTCCACATCGAGATCTACCAGTCCGAACTGCGCAGTTACCGAGACCTTCCGATCCGATATGCCGAGTTCGGAACGGTCTATCGCTATGAACAGAGCGGCGAACTTGCCGGCATGCTTCGGGTCCGCGGCTTCACACAGGACGACGCTCACCTGTTTGTCACGCCTGAACAGCTCTTGGATGAGTTCAAGGGCGTCGTAGACCTCATGCTCGTCGTATTGGACAGGCTGGGGCTTCGCGACTACAGCGTTCGGGTCGGGACGCGCGATCCGGAGGACGACAAGTACGTCGGCGCGGACGAAAACTGGGAACAATCTGAAAAAGCGATCCTTCAAGCCTGCGAGGATCTCGGCCTCGCCTACCAGGTCTCGCCGGGAGACGCAGCGTTCTACGGCCCCAAACTCGACCTGATGATCAAGGACGCGCTCGGGCGAACGTGGCAGATGGGCACGGTCCAAGTGGATTACAACCTTCCCGAACGCTTCCAACTCGAGTACATCGGCGAGGACGGCAAACCGCACCGTCCGATCATGATCCACCGCGCTCCATTCGGCTCCCTCGAACGGATGATCGGCCTGTTGACCGAGCAGTACGCGGGCGCGTTCCCCTTCTGGCTTGCCCCTGTCCAGGTAGCCATTCTTCCGATCGCGGATCGCCACATCCCGTATGCGGAGCGCGTGCGAGCAGAACTTTTGGCGCACCGCCCGGGCCTCCGCATCCAACTGGATGACCGACGCCTCACCCTCGGCAAGAAAATCGCCGAAGCGCAGTCGAATAAAGTGCCCTACATGCTGATTCTTGGAGACCGAGACGAGGAGGCAGAGACGGTCAGCGTCCGCTCGCGGGAAGAGGGCGACCTGGGCGGCATGTGCGTCGAGGGATTTGCGGCCATGCTGCCTGCGGACTAACGCGTGCAGCCAGCCTTGCTGGGAGGGCCTGTCTACGCCGTCTCCTCTCTCCTCTTTCGCCGGTGGCCGAGGAGGAAGAGGGAGGTGTCGGAGTCGCTCTGGTAGCCGAAGCGGCCGCCGTAGGCAAACGGGCCGGACCAGGTGCCGGTCGAGGAGACCGGGTTGCCGAACGCGTCGTACTGCTGGCTCGAGACGATCTGGCCCGAGGAGTCCGTTTGCTCGACGAAGTTCTTGATGTCGCCGTGATAGAAGCGGCTCGCGCTTCCCCGCCGCTCGCTGACCCCAGGCGTGTAGGTCGCCCCTGAGTCGGCAATCACCGGCGCGACCACTGAGGTACCGTTACGCAGGTACGTCGTCGTCC
>RFHN01000103.1 GCA_003695835.1 Armatimonadota bacterium | reverse complement strand
GCTTTGGGACCTGCTTGTAGAAGAAGTACGCCAGGAGCCCTAACACGATCAGTCCGCCGAGGATTGGAAGCCAACCGCTGCCAGATGAGCCATGCGCTTCGCGCTCAGGCACGGGCTCGGGCTCCGCAGGCGCGGGCTCTGGTTCCGGCTCTGCGGCGGCGGTTCGGATGACACGGTCCGGCCTCGGCTCCGAAAGGGGCGCAGCCACAAACGGCTTACGTGCGAGGACAATCGCCTCCACCGTTCGCTCGACTGCACCTCCCGTTGGTAAGTAGGCGGTGTAATTGAGGACAATGCTTGCTCCCCCCTCATTGACCGAGGGAGCCCTCTCAACTCGCCCCATCCATTCTCGGTAGCGAGGATCGTTCGATCCAATCAGCCGCTGTCCGGCTCTACCCACCACGCTCGCGGCATCGTTGGTCAGAAGCACCAGCACGACATTTCCGTCGCCAGAGAGCCGGTCGAGAGCTTCCACGATCGCATGCTCCGTATCGTGACCTCCCACGGAGCCTTTCATAGGGCTGAGGGGGAGCACATTGGAAAAGGTCGTAACAACCTCCGGCCCGTTGCTGGTCACTTCGACGCCCCAATGAGGCTCCAAGGTGTGTTCCCACAAGTCCATCTCCCAGGCAAAAACGCTAAACTTGTCCCCGACGACCAGGAGCCGGTCGGCAAGATTCTGGGCCGTCATTCGGGCAGCCTCGGCACGGAGTGGATCCTTAGCGAAGTGGCCGGTACTAAAACCGAAGACGAGGTGGATGGAATCCCGGGACAGGTCTCCCCCTGCCTTCTCGACAGTGGATCGGATTAGGTCGTAGACTGAGTCCGCGGCCCTCTCCGCCGACTGTGGATCAATCCTCCCTCTTTCTTCAGTGCTCTGCCCGACAATTGTCGTCATCAGGGCAAGAGCTATTGCGCTTGTTGCGAGCACGCGCATGCCCCTCATGCATCTATCCTACCTCCGGATTTGCCATCGTGTCAAGAATGAATAGGAAAGTGTCACCTAAGACGTCGAAGGGCCGTCGGGAGCGGCAGCACCCGCCTCCACCCAGATATGAGCAAAATCGGCTAAGGGGTGCTGGGTTCGGCTTCTTCCTCGTCCACGCCGATGAACTCGGAGCGGACGCGGGCGAGGTCGAGCTGCATTTGAACGAGGCGTTTGTAGAGGCCGTCTTGCGCCATCAGTTCCTCGTGCGTGCCGATCTCCACGATTCGGCCCTCTTCCATCACGATGATGCGGTCGGCGTTGCGCAGGGTGCTGAGTCGGTGGGCGACGGCGAACACGGTGCGCCCTTCGATGAGGTTCTGAAGCGCCTCTTGGATGCGGCGTTCGGTCTCGGTGTCTACGCTGCTGGTCGCCTCGTCGAGGACCAAGATCCTTGGGTTGTGTAGGATGGCGCGGGCGATGGCGATCCGCTGGCGCTCGCCGCCGGAGAGACGCTGTCCTCGCTCGCCGACATACGAGTCGTATCCGTCCGGGAAGCGGACGATGAAGTCGTGGGCGTTCGCGTTGGCGGCGGCGTCCATGACCTCTTCGGGATGCGCGGTCGGCCTTCCATACGCGATGTTGTGGCGGATGCTGCCTGGGAATAAGAAGGATTCTTGTGGCACGACGCTCACGTTGGCGCGAAACTCGTCGAGGTCGAGGTCGCGAATGTCCACGCCTCCGATCGTGATGCGGCCTTCCGTCGGGTCGTAGAAGCGGAGCAAGAGGTTCATCAGCGTCGTCTTGCCGCTACCGCTCGGGCCGACGATTCCGATCATCTCCCCGGGCTGGATCTCCAGGTTGATGTCATGAAGGACTTCGTGGGCCTTCTCGTATCCGAAGCGGACGTTCTCGAACCGGATGACTTGGCTGTAGTTCCCGAGGCGCTTCGGTTTGGCGGGCTGGCGGATGTCGGGCACCGTGTCGAGGACTTCGAACACGCGCTCGCTCGCCGTGAGGGCGCGACTCATCCAGTCGATCAACCGGCTCATGATTTCGAGCGGGCCTGTCATCATGCTGAGCCAGAAGGTGAAGGCGAACAACTCGCCGACCGTCATGCTCTCTCGCCCGGCTTCGCCGTAGAGAATGGCGTGGCCGCCCACGTACCAGACGAGCAGCGAGCCGAGGCCGACCAAAAGCATGATCACCGGATAGAACGTCGCCCAGACGGTCTCCGCGGTGTAGCCTGTCTGCGCCAAGTCCTCGATTCGTCTTCCAAATCGCCGGACCTCTTGCTGTTCGCCGCGGAACGCCTTTACGATCCTCATGCCACTGAGAATTCCGTTCAGCGCGCCGCTGAGTCGCGACCAGGTGTGCCAGTACCTTCTCCACACGCGAACGATTCGATGCCGGAAGTGACGGACGAGGACGAGAATGATTGGGATCGGGGCGAGCGTCCAGATGGCGACTTGCCAGTTCATCCAGAGCAGGGCGACCGGGATCCCGATCAAGAGCAGCCCGTTGCGCAGCACCATCGGAATCCCATCCACGAGGACCTCATAGAGCGCGCTCGTGTCGTTCGTCATCCGCGACATGACGCTGCCAACGGTTCGGCGGTCATAGAACGAGAGGGAGAGCGCTTGCAAGTGCTCGAACAGTCGGTTCCGAATATCCATCGTAACCTGCTTGCCGAGCCAAGCGTTCGTCCAGAAGCGCACGACCTGGAGGCCCGTCGAAAGAACCCTCGCTCCGGCGAAGGCGAGGATGAGAATCAAGAACTT
>RFHN01000102.1 GCA_003695835.1 Armatimonadota bacterium | reverse complement strand
GAACTACTCTCCCGAAGGCGGTCGCTTGTGGCTGGACTTCGCGATCCACGATGATCTCATCGTCGTCGTCCTCCCAAAATCTACGGCAGGCGCCCGGGACGAGGCGAAAGGCGCACCCAGCGGATCGTTCCTGGCCGCACTCGATGCCTTCTCCACTCGGTACGGAATGCCGGTTATCGCCCGCATCCCGCGAGACCGGCAGATCTCTATCGAGGGCTTCGAGTTCAGTGGTAACTCCGGGATTGACGCCAGGAAGTTGGCGAAGCGAGCAGGACTGAGTGTGAGCTACTCGAACGGCACCGCGCTGTTCGCCCCGTAAGAACGATGGCGTAGGGTCAGCGCTGAGCGAGAAGGCGACGATCCGGCAGAATCGAGGCAGGTAGCCCGCGATTCGGTACCTCCTCCGGTTTCAGCCCTTGCCGAAGAATCTGTTCCTCGCGTAGATCCCGGATCAACCCAAGCATCAGCCGCTGGTTTTCCTCCTCCTGCTTCAGGACGACCTCCCACGAAACGAGCAGGGAGATAACGCGGTCGCGAAGCAGCGAATCGGTGATGTGGGTCGCCTGACTGCGATACGGGGAGAGCGCTTGTCCCGCCTTCGCCGCCTTGTAGGCCTGCCGCAATAGGTTGAGCGAGTCAACCGCTTCGCTCGAGTCGGTGGTAGCGATGATGCTCGCGAACAGAGCCACGTCTGTGCGGAGGATTTCGAGGGCAGGAACCCGCCGCTCCTCGATTCGGATGAGCCGGCCCACCAGATCGGCCAATTCATCGTCGGGGAGGCGCCGGCAGGAACCGTTGCACGCCTCGATCAGGGATTTCAGTCGGCGATTCGCCTCGATGAGCGCAACCACGTCGGAGGACTTGGTTCCTTGGAGCAGTTCGACGCTGCCACCCAGAATCTCAGCAAGATGGCGAAGATCGCCGTCTCCGGACATTCGCTCCAGCAGATCGGTAGCCTCTCGTGTGACGACCATCTGGGCCACATAGAGAGGGCGGCGCAGGTCGGTATTGCAGGTGGCGCCGAATTCGATCGGCGGCACAGGTTTCGGCTCCAGCGGGACCTCGCCCAGCGCGGCGGTGAGGCGAGCAATCCGCGCCTCCAGCCCATGGTCCATTCCTACTTCGCGGGAAGCGCGCACAAAGCGCGCCCAAGATTCGATCCTCTCGTCAAAGCCCGGGGGGTCGTTCCGTTCAGCCACTGCTTCGAACGACAAGACCCTCGCCGAGAAGCCGATCCACCCCAAGAGCAGTAGGGGCGAGCCGACCAGCGTCCAATACAATCCCCGCCACGCTCCCACACAAGTAGTATCGGAAGGCGAGCGGCGATCCTCCAGCAGGGAAAATTTCGAGTCTTGGGAACCAAATCGCGGCGACCGACGTTATACTTGATAGAAGCAGACGCAAGTGACCTGCATCTGGTAAACTAAAGACTCGGAGGTACGAAATTGGCAAAGACAGTAGGAATTGACTTGGGTACGACCAACTCGGTGGTCGCCGTGATGGAAGGCGGCGAGCCGACCGTGATTGCCACGGCAGAGGGCACTCGCACGATGCCCAGCGTCGTGGCGTTCAAGAAGGACGGCGAGCGCCTTGTCGGCGTGACCGCCAAGCGACAGGCTTTGATCAATCCGGAGAACACTGTCGCCTCGATCAAGCGGTTTATGGGCCGCCGATTCGATGAGGTCCAGGAAGAGGCCAAGTACGTCTCGTACAAGGTCGTCAAGGACAACAAGGGCAACGCGGCGGTCTACATCCCTGCGGTGGACAAAACGTTCACGCCCGAAGAGATCTCCGCGATGATCCTGCAGAAGCTGAAGGCGGATGCGGAGGCGTATCTGGGCGAGCCGGTTACGAAGGCCGTCATCACGGTCCCCGCGTACTTCAACGACGCTCAGCGAACCGCTACGAAGAACGCGGGGCAGATCGCCGGCCTCGAGGTCCTGCGCATTATCAACGAGCCGACCGCAGCTTCGCTGGCTTACGGCCTCGACAAGAAGAAGAACGAGACGATCCTCGTCTTCGACCTCGGCGGCGGCACGTTTGATGTCTCGATCCTCGACGTCGGCGACGGCGTGTTCGAAGTGCGCGCCACAGACGGCGATACGCACCTTGGCGGCGACGACTGGGACACGCGCCTCGTTGACTACCTGGCAGACGAATTCAAGAAGGATCAAGGCATTGATCTTCGCAACGACAAGTCCGCCTTGCAGCGCCTGCGCGAGGCGGCGGAGAAAGCGAAGATCGAACTCTCCAGCCAGGTAACTACCGAGGTCAACCTACCGTACATCACGGCGGTAGACGGCGAGCCTCGACACCTCGTCATGCAGATCACGCGGGCCAAGTTCGAAGAGTTGACGAAGGACCTCGTGGAGCGCTGCCGCGGGCCGTTCGAGCGCGCGCTGAAGGACGCCAAGCTGAAGCCCTCGGACATTGACGAAGTCGTCCTCGTGGGTGGCTCCACGCGCATGCCGATGATCCAGAACCTCGTCAAGGAGCTCACCGGCAAGGAGCCTCACCGAGGTGTCAACCCGGACGAGGTTGTGGCTGTCGGCGCGGCGATTCAGGCCGGCGTCCTCGCTGGAGACGTCAAGGACATCGTCCTGCTCGACGTGACTCCGCTCAGCCTCGGCGTTGAGACGCTGGGTGGCATCACGGACGTGATCATCGAGCGCAACACGACGATCCCGACGAAGAAGAGCCGCATCTACACGACGGCCAGCGACAACCAACAGCAGGTTGAGATCCACGTGCTCCAAGGTGAGCGGACGCGTGCGGCGGACAACAAGTCCCTCGGGCGCTTCACGCTCACGGGGATCCCGCCGGCGCCGCGTGGCGTCCCGCAAATCGAGGTGACGTTCGACATTGACGCGAACGGCATCCTCAACGTGCGCGCGAAAGACATGGCGACCGGCAAGGAACAGCAGATTACGATCACGGGCAGCGGCAACCTCTCCAAGGAAGAGGTCGAGCGCATGGTCGAAGAGGCAAAGCGCTTCGCCGAGGAGGACCGCAAGGCCAGGGAAGAGCAAGAGCTCAAGAACGAGGCCGAGCAGCTCGCCTACCAGGTGGAGCGCAACCTCGCCGACCTCGGAACGGACATCCCCGAGGACCGCAGGAACTCCGTGCAGACGAAGTTGGATGCCCTGCGGAAAGCTCTCGCGGATAACGACATCGAAGCCATCCGGTCGGCCCGCGACGAGCTGGAAAGCGAGGCCCACGACATCGCCCGCATGGTCTACGAGCGGAAGGCCGCTGCCGGCTCTTCCACCAGCGAGGCTGAGACGGGAGAACCGGTCGGCGCCGCCGCCTCGACCGACGGCGAGGTCATTGACGCCGAATTCAAGGAGGAATCGGAATGACGATTTCTCTCTTGATCCCAAATCCCAATCTCAAGAAGAAGGAGGTACCGAAGATGATCACTCGCTATCGACCGTTCGACAATCGACTCCGCACCTTCGATCGGCTCAGCCGAATGATGGATGAGTTCTTCGGCGACGAGACGGAAGTCCGCTCCGGCTGGATGCCCAGCGTGGACGTCAAGGAGACGGACCAAGCGCTGACCTTCTACGTCGAGGTCCCGGGCATGCGCCAAGAGGACATCGACGTAGAAGGT
>RFHN01000101.1 GCA_003695835.1 Armatimonadota bacterium | reverse complement strand
TACAGTGGGCCAAAGGCGAAGAAGAGCATGTGGAACGGGATGCTGATGGCGACTCCCACCAGGACTCCGGCGAAGATGGTGGCCTTGTCCGCTGCAGTCATCGTCTCCCACCGCAAGGCGACGCTGGAGACGGAGGTGACGAGCCACAGGCCCGCCAGTGCGCCGATCACGGCTCCAAAAACGAACGTGGCGAAGACCGGAAACGGGCCGAGCGCGAAGTCGGGTTCAACGCCGACATTCTTGTACGTCTCGGCGAGAAGTGGGGGCAGCAAGCGGGAAGCGAGGAACCCGCCACCCAGGCTGGCGGCAAGCACCACAAGCATGGTCAAGGCGCTCTGTCGCGACAACTTCAACTCGGCAATCTCCCCATTGGTAAGGACGTCTGGCGGGCTTTTTTGTGGCGAAAACCTCGCACAGACCTCCAGATTTGCCCGCTGCCGCCGTATCCTACCTCAGGGGACTCACCTTGACAGCGGCGCGCCCGCATCGGTACCCTCCGGGTGCATCCCCCACGTCTAAAAGGCGCACTACCATGCCAACTGCTACCGAAAAACTGGTGATCGTCGAGTCGCCCGCCAAGGCGAAGACGATCAGTCGCTTCCTCGGGCCCGAGTACCGAGTCGAGGCGTCCATTGGTCATATCAGAGACCTGCCGGAGCGGGCTGCTGAGATCCCGAAAGAGATCAAGGACAAGCCGTGGGCAGACCTGGCCGTGGACGTGGAGAACGACTTCACGCCCTACTACGTCATCCCTTCGTCGAAGAAGAAGCAGGTTGCAAAGCTGCGCGGCGCACTCAAAGAAGCCAAGGAGTTGTATCTCGCCACCGACGAGGACCGAGAGGGGGAGAGCATCGGCTGGCACGTCCTCCAGGTTTTGAAGCCCAAGCAGAGCGTGCCGGTGCGCCGAATCGTTTTCCACGAAGTCACGAAAGAGGCGATCCAAGCGGCCCTGCAAAATCCAAGGCAGATCAACGAGAACCTGGTTCGCGCTCAAGAGACGAGGCGGATTCTCGACCGGCTGTATGGCTACAGCCTCTCGCCGCTACTCTGGCGGAAGGTTCGGCGAAACCTGAGCGCCGGTCGCGTACAGAGCGTCGCCGTCCGCTTGCTGGTCGAGCGGGAGTGGGAACGGATTCGATTCCGAAGCGCATCCTACTGGGACGTCGTCGCCACGCTGGAGCACGAGAACAAGAGCTTCCCAGCCCGGCTCAAAGCCGTGGACGGCGTAGACCTTGCCACAGGCAAGCAGTTCGATCCGGAAACCGGCGAGCTCAAGAAGGACTTGGAAAAGGAATACCTTTGGCTCAAAGAGCCTGAGGCAAGGGAGCTTGCAGGTGCGGCGAAGGCCGTCGCGCCCTGGAAAGTGACGGACCTCACCAAGAAGCCGTTCACGGAGAAGCCCGCGCCACCGTTCATCACCTCCACCCTCCAACAGGAGGCCAACAAGCGACTCGGCTTCTCCGCCCGGTATACGATGAGCCTCGCTCAAGAGCTATATGAAGGCGTAGACCTGGCTGGGGAGCGCGTCGGTTTGATCACCTACATGCGAACGGACAGCGTTACCTTGGCGGAACGGGCGGTAGAGGAGATCCGTTCGGAGATTCGTACGCGCTTCGGCAACGAGTACTTGCCCGACAAGCCACGGCGATACCAAACGAAGACGCGCAACGCTCAGGAGGCGCACGAGGCGATCCGACCGACTGACATGAGGCGCCGCCCAGAGGAGGTTGCCAAGTTCCTTACGAAGGACCAGGCGGCTCTCTATGAACTGATTTACCGTAGGACCCTCGCTTGCCAGATGAAGGATGCGAAGTCGGAACGCACGCGGATCGAGTGGCAGATCCAAACCGAAAGCGGCAAGACGCTACTCTTCGTAGCCACGGGAAAGACCGTACTGTTCCCGGGCTTCTTGGCGGCTTGGGGAGTCGAGCGGGCGGCTGGCGAGGAGGAAGCGGTTCTCCCCTCTCTCCAAGTCGGCGATGCGGTCGATGTCCGCTCGGTGGAGGCGGAGGGTCATGAGACTCAGCCGCCGCCTCGGTACACGGAAGCCTCGCTCGTCAAGAAGCTGGAGGAGGAAGGGATCGGCCGGCCCAGCACCTACGCGACGATCATCTCGACGCTTTTGGATCGAGAGTATGCATTCAAGAAGGGCAACCAGCTGGTGCCGACGGTAACTGCCATGTGCGTGCACGAGCTGATGATGCGCCACTTCCCCTCTTTCGTCGACCTCAAGTTCACGGCCCGAATGGAGGACGACCTCGACGACATCGCCAAGGCGGAGCGCGACATGGTCGCCGAGCTTCGCGAGTTCTATTACGGGACGGAGGAGAAGCCGGGGTTGAAGCCACGGATCGAACAGGAGATGCCGAAGGTGGAGCCTCCGCAGGTGCCCATCGGGCCTGACCCGACTACGGGAGAGATGATCTACGCGCGAGTCGGACGCTACGGGGAGTACATCCAGCGGGGAGAGGGCGATGGCGCCGTCCGCGCGACGCTGCCACCCAACACCGCCCCCGCCGACTTGACGCCGGAGCAGGCAGCGGCGCTGCTCGACGGAAAAGAGGAGCCGATCACGACAGATCCCGAGACGGGCCGGCCGGTCTATCTGAAAACGGGCCGATATGGCGCGTACCTCGAAGTTCAGCCGGCGGAGGGGGACGACGGCAAGCCGAAACGGACTTCTCTACCCAAGAACTTGAAGCCCGAGAACCTCGACGAAGAGACCGCCCGCAAGCTTCTCACTTTGCCCCGCGAGCTGGGCAAACACCCTGAGAGCGGCGAACCTGTGCTTGCCGCGCTCGGCCCATACGGGCCCTACGTCCAGCATGGGCGGGAGTTCCGATCCCTGCCGAACTTCGACGCCCTGTTCACCGT
>RFHN01000009.1 GCA_003695835.1 Armatimonadota bacterium | reverse complement strand
GTACCAAGTCGGTCGCCTCGCGGAGCAGTTGAGTCGCTTCGTTGGTCGGCAGTCGGTCGAGATGAGCGACAGCGAGCCGTACGTGTTCTTTGGCTGCCGCTTCCGCGGCAGCAAAGACGTTCTTGGAATCCATCAAGGCCAGGAGTCTTTCCAGGGAGGCTTCGTCAGGCTCGGTTCCGAATAGGCTCTCGACGAAAGCGGTTTCCTCGGCTTCGCAGCGGTCGCGAAGAAGGATGAGCGGGAGGGTGGCGCATCCTTCGATGAGGTCCGTCCCCCGGCGTTTTCCGGTCTCGGTCGCTTTGCCCGCATAGTCGAGGAGGTCGTCCACGATTTGGAAGGCGATGCCGAGGTGTCGCCCGTATCCCGCGAGGGCTTCGCATTCGGCCGCGGTGCCTCCGGCGAGGATCGCGCCGACCTGGCAGCAGGCTGCCATGAACTCGGCGGTCTTCAGTCGAAGGATCTCTAAATGCATCTCTTCGGAGAGTTCGAAGTCACCGCGCACTTCCACTTCGCGCACTTCGCCCTGCGCCATGGCGACGACGGCGCCGCTCATGACGCGAATCGTCTCGATGGAGCCGGTTAGAGCGAGCAACTCCATCGCTTTCGCCAGCATGACGTCGCCGCTCAGGATTGCGGATGTGCTGCCGAACGAGGCGTAAGCCGTAGGTCTTCCGCGTCGAAGGGGCGTTTCGTCC
The DNA here is from genome assembly GCA_003695835.1 of Armatimonadota bacterium. Classification (GTDB taxonomy): domain Bacteria; phylum Armatimonadota; class Fimbriimonadia; order Fimbriimonadales; family ATM1; genus J051. The sequence continues at coordinate 11,045 of RFHN01000009.1, read as the reverse complement.
ACGACGTCGTCGTGGATGAGGGTCGCCATATGGATGAGTTCCGCCGCAGCTGCCGCTTGAATCACCGCAGGGGGTAGGTCGTCCAGCCCGCAAGCGCGGGCGCTCAACGTCAGTAATAAGGGTCGGAGGCGCTTGCCGCCGGCGAGGAACAGTTCGCGGCCGACCGTTTCGACCGTAACGCACTCGGATTGCAGGATCTCGTCCAGCACTGCTTCGACGCGACCGAGGTCGCTGACGAGCGCTTGCGCCATCTGGCCCTCCGCCAGACGCGCGGTCGTCGCGGCATACTCGGGTGTCACGGTTTGACGCACCTCACGACTGCGATGTTGCCGAAGAAAAGCCTTCGGATCAGCGGCTCGGTGAAGCCGACTTGGGTCATCCTGCGGGCGAGGCTCTCGGGCGAATCGAACGATTCCGTGGACTTCGGCAGGTACGTATAGGCTTCCCTCCGGCCGACGAGCGCCCCCAGTGTGGGAAGGATCCAGCCGCCGACGACCCTTGCCCCGAGCCGGGCGACCGGGTTGGTCGGCACCGCCATATCCACGCTCACGAGCCTACCGCCCGGTTTCAAGACGCGATGGCACTCGCGAAGGCACGCGTCGAGGTCTGCCACGTTCCGCAGTCCCCATCCGACAGTAATGGCGTCGAAACGTTCCTCTTGAAAGGGAAGGGCGCACGCATCTCCCAAGGTTGGCGTCATCGGGGCGTCCTTCTGCTTGGCCCGCGCCAGCATCTGCGCGGAGAAGTCGAGACCGACGATCGCCCCCTGCGACCCGACCGCCTTTCGCAGAGGGTAGGCGAAGTCTCCCGTGCCGCAGCAGAGATCGAGGGCGGAATCCCCCGGTTCCAACGCGAGCAGGCGAACCGCGTATGCGCGCCAGCGTCGGTGAAGGCCCAGGCTCATGACCGAATTCATCGCGTCGTAGGTCGGGCTGATGCTCTCGAACATCTCCCGAACCTGCTCGCGCTTTTCGTGTCCGGAGAGGTGCCAAGGGGGCTGGCTCACGCTGCGGCTCATCGGCTTTAAGATACCCGCAGAGTGGTCAGACAGTTCAAAAAAGAGTGAAAGTTCGGTTGTCGCCGGTGCCTGGGTGATCTTTTTCGGAGATTCAACGTACTTATGCGTTAGGGACGAAAGCCCTACCAATCCAACGAAGGAGGATTCGACAAGAAAATGAAACGACTGATCATGCTGTTCGCCGTGATGGCCCTGCTTGCTGTCTCTGCAGCCGCTCAGCGTGGCGGCGGTGGCCAAGGCGGCTTTGGCGGCGGTCAGGGCTTCGGCGGCCGGCAAGGCGGGATGATGATGGGCCGAATGGCTGGCCCGATGATTCTCATGAACCCGCAAGTCCAGGCCGAGTTGAAGCTGACCGAGGACCAGGTCGCCAAGTTGCGCGAGGCGCTTAGGCCCGCTGGAGGCCCGGGTGGTCCTGGTGGCGCCGGAGGCCGCGGCGGCTTTGGCGGAGGCGCCGATCCGCAAGCCCGCGAGCAGATGCGCCTCGAGCAAGAGAAGAAGATCAAAGAGATCCTGAGCGCCGAGCAGTACAAGCGGTACCAGGAAATCAGTCTCCAGCTGGAAGGACCTGCCGCTCTCGCCCGTAAGGAGATTGCGGACAAGGTCGGTCTTTCCGACAGTCAGCGCGAGAAGATTCAAGCCATCCTCGAGGAGCAGCGCGCAACGATGCGCGACATGTTCCAGGGAGGCGCTGGCGGCGATCGTCAAGCGATGATGGAAGAGATGCAAAAGCTTCGCAAGGCGACCGACGAGAAGATCCTCGGCGTGTTGACGGCGGAGCAGAAAAAGACGTGGGAAGGCATGCTCGGCAAGCCGTTCCAACTGCAGCGCGGCGGATAAGCCACTCACGCTGTTCAACTACCGGGGCGCCGAGCGATCTCGGCGCCCCGTTTCTGTCGCACGGTGAGCGGCGCTGTCGGCTGCGCCCCTATTTGCTCATAATAGAAGTGAAATGTCGCTGGGGACCCTTGGGCGTTACGAGCTGATTCGCGAGATCGCCCGCAGTAATGACATCGTCTACGAGGCGTGGGACCCTCAACTGGATCGGCGTGTCGCCCTCAAGGAGTTGCGCCTCCCCGACGGTATCAGCGATAAGGACAAGCACGCGCGCAAGGAACGGTTCAAGCGCGAAGCCCGTGCCGCCGGACGCCTGGAACACCCCAATATCGTCAGTATCTACGAAGTCGGCGAAGAGAACGGCCGAAGCTACATCGTCATGGAGTATCTCGAAGGCGAGACGCTTCGGCAGCGCATGGACCGCGAGGGGAAGATCACGCCCGAAGACGCCGTCAAGATCTTCGACCAGGTGCTCGACGGGCTGGCCTTCGCTCACGAGAACGGTGTTGTGCACCGCGACATCAAGCCGGAGAACATTCAACTGCTCCCCGACGGAAGAGTCGTCATCACCGACTTCGGCATCGCGCGGCTTCAGTTCGAGCCGAGTATCACCGTAGATGGTCAAATCTTTGGAACCCCTTCGTACATGTCCCCCGAGCAGGTGGTCGGACGGGATGTGGACCCCCGCACCGACGTGTGGAGCTGCGGAGTGGTTCTGTACGAGATGCTTTCTGGGCAAAAGCCGTTCACCGGGGATACGGTCGTAACGATCAGTCACAGAATCCTGCATGCGGAGCCTGCGGAGATAGACGGTGTTCCGTGGGCGATTGCGCACGTCGTTCGCAAGGCGATCTCCAAGGACCCCGACGATCGCTACTCCAGCGCGAAGGAACTGAAGGCCGCGCTGAACGATGCGTTGCAGGGAGCGCTGACGGATTCGATGGGCCCACCCAGCCCTTGGGGCCCGCCCCTCGACCCCTACAGTGCGCAATCGCCCTACACGTATGGCACTTCTCAACCGCCGGGAACTGGCGCCCCATCTCCGCCGCCGCCCCCGGGCGGATACGCGCCGACCGGCGCCTCGCCCTACGGTCAGCCGTACGGCGCATCGTTTCCGCCCAATATGCCGATGCCGCCCTTCCCGCCTGGTTGGGTAAACCCACCCAAGCGACCGCTGTTAAGCCCGGAAGCGAGCGAGTTTCTGTTGCGAACCCTGATTGTCGTTCTCATCGGTGGGGTCCTGCTGGCGACGGCCGTGGGCACGATCGCCTGGCTGGATCGCCGCTCCCAAGAAGCCACCGCCGCGAAGGTGGACCAGGCGCTCGCGGATGAGATCGCGAAGGTGGAGAGACTGATCCCGTCGGATCCGTTGGCTGCGCAGCAGCAGTTGACCGAACTCAGACGGCGGGCGCAATCCCACGCTACCCGCGAGCGAATCGAGAGACTCTTGAGCCGGGCCTACCTGGAGCGTGCCCGCCGCTTGCTGGACGCGGGCACGACGGACGAGACTCTGCGCCAGGCGGCTGGCTTGGCCCAGCGGGCTGCCGAGATGGCGGGCGAAGACGGCCAGGCCACCCTCGACGCTGGCAAGCTCCTGTACGACATTGCCACACGAACTACCGATCCCCAGGATCGGTTCGACAGGCTTACTGAGGCGTCAAAGGCTCTGGAGGTCGCTTTCAATAGCGAGGGCCAGGTTCGGTCGGAAGCCGGTACGTTGCTCGGAAACACCTGCTTGCAGATTGCGCTCCTCTTTGGCGACAACAAAGCCCGTTCGAGTCTGTATCTCAATCGCGGGATTTATTACGCTGAGCAAGTGGGGAACCGAAAGCTTGCGGACGACCTTCGATCGCGTCTTTAGCGGACGTAGGGGTCGTTCAGTCCATCCATCCGTTTTTGCAACCGCACGCCGAGTGCGCGCGCATGCTGCGAGAGAGCGACGGCGAGGACCGGCGGCGAGACCTTGGATCCGGGGCGGGAAAGCAGAATGGGGGATTCGTACGGCAGCCAGCCCTCCGTAGCCAGGCGCTGAAGCGCTCGGAGCGCATCTCCCTCGCCGGCGATCTTTTGCAGGTCCACTGTTTTGGGTTCGGGGTTCCGCTTGAACGCCGGCTTGAGGCGGTCCGCAAGGGCCGTGAACAAAAGCGCAACCTCTTCGCGCGTGGCCGGCTGATCCCCGTCGAAGTTGCCGCCGGGCCAAAGGTAGCCAAGGTAGTTTCGACCGGAGAGATAGCCGATGGCGCCTGCCGCCCAGTGATCGGGAGGCACGTCCGGCGGAAGGGCTGCCGCCTCGGGTGCCTTTTCGTTGAGGAGCGACTCTTCGAGCGGCCGCGCGTACTTGGCGAAGACGTAAGCTAGCTCGTATCGGGTTACGGGTGGGCCTTCCAGGCGAACCAGATCGGCGACCTGGATATCGTAGTCGTGACTGTGGTCGTCCTGCGGAGTCGCGGTTGGCTGCGCGAGACAGAGAAGCCCAGTCGAGAGAAGGGAGAGAGCCGCGAGAATCCAGGTTTGGCGCCGTCGCATCTATACCCCTGCCTTGGACTTGGCGTCCATGAACGTCTCGAGTGCGATACCGGTTCCGATCGCCACGCAGTGGAGCGCGTTCTCTGCGATCCGGACCGGAATCCGCGTCTCTTCCGCGAGGAGGCGATCCAGGCCGCGCAGAAGGGCGCCGCCGCCCGTGAGAGTGATTCCCCGAACGATGATGTCACTGCTGAGTTCCGGAGGCGTCTTCTCGAGGACCATGCAGGTTCGCTCGCAGATCTGGCGCAGCGGAGATTCGAGCGCTTCGCGAATCTCTTCGCTGGTTACTTCTACGGTTCGCGGAAGTCCGCCTGCGAGGTCCCGCCCGCGGACTTCGAGGCGCAGCTCTTCCTCGAGAGGAGCCGCCGAACCGATCTTGATTTTGATTTCCTCGGCAGTCCTTTCGCCAATCATCAAGTTGTATGCGTGTCGCATGTACCGCGCGATGGCGTCGTCGAACCGATTGCCGCCGACGCGGATGCTGTCGGAGTGGACGATGCCGTCGAGGGAGATGACGGCGATATCCGTGGTTCCACCGCCGATGTCCACCACCATGTTGCCGCCGGGTTGGGAGATGGGCAATCCCGCGCCGATCGCCGCCGCCATCGGTTCCTCAATCAGCACACACTCTTTGGCGCCCGCTTCGAGCGTAGCCTTTCGGACGGCGCGCCGCTCGACATTCGTGCAGCCGGAGGGAATGCAAACCATGACTCGCGGCCCGAACCATCTTCGCTTCCCGCATACCTTGTCAATGATGAATTCGAGCATTTTGTAGGTATGGGTGTATTCCGCGATGACGCCGTCTTGGAGCGGGCGGATCGCGATGATGTTGCCCGGAGTGCGTCCGATCATCGCGCGCGCCTCGTCACCGATCGCGAGGACTTGCTTGGTGTCGGTGTTCAGCGCGACGACGGTCGGTTCCTCCAAAACGATCCCTTCGCCTCGTTTGTAAACCAGGATGTTCGAGGTGCCGAGATCAATACCGAGTTGGGAACCTAATCGGACCATTGCGCAGTCTCCAGTTCGTCGGAAGGAATCCGCTCGATCGAAGCGCCCAGTTGGCGGAGCGTTTCTTCGAAGTTCTCGTATCCGCGGTCTATGTGTTGCACGTTCTTGACAATCGTTTCTCCACGGGCGCTGAGGCCCGCAATGACGAGGGCCGCGCCGGCGCGCAGATCGCTGGCCTCGACGACGGTGCCCTGGAGGTGGTCTACTCCCGTGATGACGCAAGTCCGCCCTTCGAGGCGGATCTTCGCGCCCATGCGGTTCAGTTCGTCAACGTGGCCGATGCGGCTTTCGTAAATCGTTTCTTCAACGGTCGAGACGCCGTGAGCGCAGGTCAGAACGGCAGCCATGGGTTGCTGCAAGTCGGTGGAGAAACCTGGGTAGGGCATTGTCTTGATCGAAACCGCCTGCAGGAACGGGTTGCCTCTGGCTCGGATCCAATCGTGCCCGACGTCTACGTGCGCCCCCGCCTCTTTCAGTTTGCTGAGCAGAGCTCCCTGGTATTCCGGCAGGATGCCTTCTACGGTCACATCGCCACAGGTCGCTACGCCGGCGAGCAGAAGCGTTCCGGCCTGGAGTCGGTCAGAAGGAATGCTGAACTCGCAGCCCTTGAGCGAGGTCACGCCGGTCACGGTGATCGTGCTGGTGCCCGCCCCTTCCACGCGCGCTCCCATCCGATTCAGGAAATCGGCGAGCGCGACGACTTCTGGCTCCATCGCCGCGTTTTTGATGACCGTCTGTCCGTCGGCTAAGACGGCGGAAGCCATGAGGTGTTGGGTTGCTCCGGCGCTGGGAAAGTCGAGATAGATTTCACCGGCCTTCAGTCGGTCGGCCCGAGCTGAGTAGTAGCCGGCGCTGTACTCGATTTCCGCGCCGAGCAGCTTGAGTCCGCGGACGTGAAAGTCTACAGGCCGGGCTCCGATCTTGCAGCCGCCGGGTTGCGGTAACTTGGCGCTGCCGAGTCGGGCCATGAGCGGGCCGAGCAGATAAAACGACGTGCGGATGGCGCGGACGAGCTCCGGGTCCGGGTCCCGGCGCTTGAGGTCGGAGCAATCAATGGTGAGCGTGTCTCCCTCTCGGTGCACGCGGGCGCCGAGATCTTCGAGGAGCTTCGTCTTGATCTGGACGTCCCGAACGTTCGGCACTTTGCGCAGCACGACAGGCTCGGTGGCGAGTACGACGCCGGAAAGAATAGCCAAGGCTGCGTTCTTGCTACCGCCGACTTGAACTGTGCCGTGCAACTCGCGTGCACCTTGGATCCGTATCAAACTCATAGTCTGGGATTGCCCCTCTTTGCGCCTCGGTACAAGATTCTACTCGATTTCTTCGACTTGAGGTGCGTCGCCCTCCCATTTCCATCTCTGGCTCGAGGCTGCGATGACGGACTCGATGCGGGACGGATCGGCGCCGCAGTAGAACAGCGCGCGGCGGGCGAGCACCTTCGCCGCTTCCTCTTCCGCCATGACGGCGCTCGTGACTCCGGCAGCCTCGAGGTCGCGCGCCGCTTCGTAACTATGCGTCCGAGCGAGGATCGTGAGGTCGGGATTGATGCGCTTCAGTTGCTCCGTGATGGCTCGCGCTTCGAGGGCGTCGGGGATGGCAATGATCGCGGTCGTTGCGTATTCCGGTCGGCACTGTCGGAGGATCCAGGGGTTGGAGGCATCGCCGAACACGGTGAATACGTTCGGGCTCTTAGCGCGATTCAGACGGTCCACGCTGACGTCCACCGCGATGACCTTGGTGTTGCAGGAGGTGAGAACCTCGAGGATGTGTTGCCCGACGCGTCCCAAGCCGAGGAGGATGACGTGCCGTTTGAATCGCGCGGGTGCCTCTTCCTTTGGGGCGGTGAATCGGGCGGCGGGCGCCAACCACTTGGAGAAGAGCGGTTCCATTCGGAACAGCAGAGGTGAAAGCACCATCGTCACGAGGGTCGTACTGACGAGTAGGTCATAGACCTCCTTGGAGATGAACTCCATGCGCATCGCCTCCGCCGCGACGATGAACGAGAACTCTCCGATTTGAGAGAGAGCAAGGCCTGCGGTGATGGCTACGTGCGGGTGTTGACCCGTTGCCCTCGTAAGCAGTCCGATCAAGATCGCCTTGCCTAGAAGGATCGTGCCGCTCAGCGCGAGAATGGCCACCCATCCCTCTTGAAGGTAGGTGGGGTTCAACAGCATGCCGACCGAGACGAAGAAAACACTGCCGAAAAGGTCGCGGAACGGGATGATTTCGGCAACGACGGCATGACTGTACTCGCTTTCGCTGATAATCAGGCCGGCGAGAAACGCGCCGACGGCAACGCTGAGCCCTACGAGGCTCGCCCCGAAAGCCGCGCCCATGCAGATGGCGACTGCTACGAGAATGAACAGTTCGCGGCTCCGCATGCGGGCCGCGGACTTCAACACGAGCGGCATGACACGCGTGGCAAGGAGGAGCGCCGCGAGGATGACCAGCGCGTTCGTCCCGAGACCGCGCAAGGCAACGGAGACTCCGCCACCCTGTTCCAACACCGTGAACAAACCTAATCCGAGGACCAGCGAGAGGTCCTGGACGATCGCGTAGGTGAGCGTCGAGACGCCGAACGGGCTGCGGATGTCGTGTCGCTCTGTGATGAGCTTCAGGGCGAGCGCAGTCGAACTCATCGAGATGGCGTATCCCAGGATGGCGCTGGCGGAAGGCTCGAAACCCAGCAGTCGGCCAATGCCATACCCCATCGCAATCGAAAGAACGACTTGGAGCGGCGCAGCCAGGAAAGCGAGCTTCCACGCCGTGCCCAGAGAACGGAGCGAGAACTCGATACCGACCACGAAGAGTAGCAAGACGACGCCCAGATCCGCGATCGGCATGATCTGTTCCTGCGAGATCCCCAGGCGGTCGCGAAAGAAGCCGACCGCGGTGCCCGCGAAGATGTATCCGAGCATCGTGGGCATACGGAGGTAGCGCGCAGCCACGCCACCGACCACGGCGGCGCCCAACACGATCGCAGGGGTCGCAAGGCCCGCACCCTCCGCTGCCATCGCGCGCATTCTGACACGATAGGACAAGATAGCCAGTACCGACATGCGAAGAGCAAACAGCCAAGGGATCCTCCGACAAGACCTCCTGTGGCATCTCAAGGAGGGCACCCGTGTTCGGCAGGCGGTCGAGGAGGACCGTTGCTTGCTTTGTCAAAGTCAGAGGGTCAACCGCGCCGGTCTCTGCGAAGGCTGCGCGGCGAACCTGACCGACGAAGAGTGGGAGGTAGCCAAAGAGTGGATCGAAGAGCGAAGGCGATGAAGGGGGCGCGAGAGCGATGCTCTACGTAGCGCTCACAGTGCTCCTCGCGCTGGGGCTTGCTTGGTATTTGTGGGACTACATCAAGAAACAGCAGCATCGAACCGCTCTTCCCCCTCCACCCAAGACGGTGATCGAGTTCTGGGTGTACGCGGAAGACCCCAAGTTGCCGTCTCAAGAGGCGATCGTTGAGGCGATTCGCGGCACTCCGGAGATTGCGAAGCGATTCGGCCCGGAGGAGGGGCTGGTGTTTTCGGATATCCGCTTCTCGCTGGGGACGGTCCCTCGAGAGAAGAACCCCTACCTGTTTCAACAGGACACGGTCCTTGAAAAGGATGCTGTCCTTCCCGATGACTTCGCCAATCGGGCGGAACGCGCGGCGGCTATCCACACGATTCGCTTCGTGGCGGAGGAGCCGAAGTATGATGACCGAGAAGCAGCCGCCCTCCGGCTATGCGCGTTCTGCGCCGTCGCCATCGCAGCGCTTGCTCGAGGGACCCTCGTTGTGGACATCGAAGCGCAATCGGCCTGGACGCCGGAGGAGTTTGAGCGCCTGGTTCGCCAGGACCCGATGGGCCTCGATTGGAACACGGCGGTGCGAGAAGTGACGGAGGAAGGGGATGTCGTCTACCTCACTCGCGGCTTGGCAAAGCGGGGTATGTACGACCTCGTCACTCCGCAGATCGCGCCGGATCAGAGGACGGTCACGAAATCCCTGCTCGAACAGGTCGTCGAAGCAGCGTGGCAGAACCCGGAGACACAGGGACCGAGGGTAAGAACAGTCAAGTTGGAGAAGATCTACGACATGAACTTCATGTGTTTGTGGTATGTCGGCGAGCCGTCTCGGGAACGCCACAGGAGCCCTTGGATCAACTGCCGTTTCCTCCGTTTGGGAGCAGACGACGAACTGGACATGGACGCCGAGGCATAGATGCCCTCCCTTCGAATCATTCCCTGCTTGGATGTGAAGGACGGTCGCGTCGTCAAGGGCGTGCAGTTCCTTCAGCTCCGCGATCAGGGCGACCCCGTCGAACTTGGGCGTCGCTATTGGGAGGAAGGGGCCGACGAGTTGGTTTACTTGGACATCACCGCCTCCCACGAGCGAAGGCGGACCACGGTGGAGCTGGCGCATCGCGTGGCTCAGCAGCTCTTCATACCGTTTACCGTTGGCGGCGGGATTGCAAGCGTAGAAGAGGCGGCCGAGGTACTCGCGCAGGGTGCGGACAAGGTCGCGATCAACACCGCCGCCCTCAATCGTCCCCAACTGATTACGGACATCGCCGAGCGGTTCGGATCCCAAGCCGTCGTCGTCGCGATCGACGCGCGTCGGAGGGAGGGCGGTGCGGGTTGGGATGTCTTTGCGGAAGGCGGGCGCAGGCGGACCGATCGCGAGGCGGTGGAGTGGGCCCGCGAGGCGGTGGAGCGCGGTGCGGGCGAGCTGCTGGTAACGAGCATGGACCGGGATGGTACGACCCAAGGCTACGATACGGAGCTACTCGCAGCGATCGCCGAGGCCGCTTCGGTTCCGTTGATTGCGAGCGGGGGAGCAGGTGCGCCGGAGCACCTCGTCGAGGCGGCTCGATCCGGAGCGGACGGCCTGCTCGTAGCTTCGATCGTGCATGAGGGCGTGGTCTCAATCCGCCAGCTCAAGCAGGCTTTGGCAGAAGCGGGTTTCCCCGTTCGTTTTTGAGTGCGCCCGAGCGTCTGGTATCCTTAGCGACGCGTGCTTCCGCTGAGGGACGACAGTACCAACGGCCAGATTCCATTCGTGACGTGGACCATCGGCATCCTGTTGGTTGTAATCTACGTTTGGGATCGCCAGGGCGCGATCTTCGGACCGCCCTACGCTTTCGCCGACCTCGCCGCTCGACCTCAGAGCGTGCTCGAGGCGTTTCGTGGCGGAACCAAGGAGCCTCTGGTTACGCTGTTCACGAGCATGTTCCTCCACGGGAGCGTTTGGCACATTGTCGGAAACCTTGTATTCCTGAAGGTATTCGCGCCGCGCGTCGAAGAGGCATTCGGGCCATTGCGATTCGCACTTTACTACCTTTTCTTTGGCATAGTCGCGACGATGACCCATGTCCTCGTGATGCCGCACAGTACGACCGCCCTCGTGGGCGCTTCCGGGGCGATTGCCGGGATCATGGGCGTGTATTTCCTTTTCTATCCGGCAGCGCGCATTGATACCATACTCTTTCCTATCGTTTGGATTCCCTTCGTTCTTCCAGCTTGGGCCTGGCTCAGCCTCTGGTTCCTTTACCAGTTGTTCGTCATTCAGCCTGGGGTCGCCACGTGGGCGCATGTCGGCGGGTTCCTGGCAGGTATGCTCATCGCCATTCTGGTGGGCAAGGAACCGAAGAGCATTCCAGAATATGAGAAAGGGATGGAG
>RFHN01000100.1 GCA_003695835.1 Armatimonadota bacterium | reverse complement strand
TCCGGAAACAGGCTCCAGCCAACGAAAAATTCATCCTGATTGGTGCAAGTATGGGCGGCATACTTGTACTGAAAGCGGCGGAAACTTTGCGGCCCACTGCCTTGATTCTGGTCAACAGTGTTCCTCCCAAGGGCGTGGAATGGACGCCCAAAGAGACTCCCATCCCCGACGTCATCCCCTGGGCAAACGGCCCCTTGCAGGACACGCGGGAGGCCCTCTGGGACAGCGACGAAGAGGTGATTCTGTGGGCTCACGAACGGTGGCGGGACGAGTCGGGGGCCGTCGTCCGGGTGCTCCGCGCCGGCATCGAAGTGCGCAAACCGTCCTGCCCCGTTCTTGTCATCGCGTCCGACAAAGATACGGACATCCCGCCTGATGTGAGCCAGCGGCTCGCGGCGTGGGCGAGCGCGGACTTCGTCGAGTACCGAGAGATGAGCCACGTCGGGCCTCTTCTGGGACGGCGCGCGCGCCAAGTGGCGCAGCACACATTAGGTTGGCTTGGCGGGCTCGACGGCAACGCGCCTGCGAGCGGTACACCATCGGAGTAACCCAGTCTTGCGACTAAGCACTCGCCTCGGCTGTGAGTTCAGACGTGCAGTATCCGCACCGCACCGCTTCGATCGGCACATCCATCTTGCAGTAAGGACACGTCTTGGTCGTTGGAGCGGCCTGCGCCTCCTCCTCTTCCCTTAACGCCTTCAGCCGGTTCATTCCGCGCACCAGTAGGAAGAGAACAAACGAGACGATCAGGAAACTGATCACAGCGTTGAGGAACAAGCCGTAGTTCATCGTTACCGCTCCCGCCTTCGTCGCCTCTTCGATCGTCCGGTAAGGGCCTGGTTCAGCCCCTTCCTTGAGCACGAGGAACTTCTGGGAGAAGTCCACGCCGCCCGTGAGCAAACCGATGAACGGCGTCAGTATGTCCTTGACCAGCGAATTGACGATCGAGGTGAACGCGGCGCCGATCACGATCCCGACGGCCATGTCCACCATGTTTCCCTTCAATGCGAATTCTTTGAACTCTTTCAGCATCTTTCCTCTCGCCCCGGAAACCAGCCAGGGACCGCTCGTGTGACGAGCCGTTGGCCCGAAAGGTTCCCTGGTTTTGAATCCCGGAGCCCTCCGCATGGGTAGTATAATCTCGGCACCACCTCTTCGGTAGGTAGGGGGCACGCACAACATGAGACGATTTTTCTACTGGCTGAAAGCGCTCTTCAACCGCATGATGAACCGGTTGGAGGATCCCGACGTCATGCTGGACCAAGCTCGAAGGGACATGCAGGAGGCTCTCCGCGCGAACAAAGAGAAGGCCGTTCAGGCGATCACCCAGCGGAACAACCTCCAAGCCATGGTCAACGAGCATGAGCAAAAGGTGGCCCAGCTCGAACAGCAGGCGGTCATGGCCCTCAAGCAAGGGAACCGCGACCTCGCGCGCCAATTCCTCCGAGAAAAGGCGAACTACGCCGCCACGCTTGAGAGCTTGAAGGTTTCGCTCGCTCAGGCAAACGAAACGGTGGAAATGGTGAAACTGGCCATCCGCCGTCAAGAGGAAGAGGTCCGCAAGAAGACCGCTGAAGCCCTGGCGATGAAGGCGCAGTACAAACAGGCGCAGATCGAAACCTCCATCAATAAGGCGCTCGAAGGCTTCACCACGGAAGCGCAGTTCGGCACCTTCGAAGCGGCGGCCGAACGCATCCGGGAGGCCAAGAGCGAAGCAGCCGCGCGCCAAGAGCTCATGCAGAGCAGCATTCAGGGCAAAGTCATGCAGATGGAGGATCAAGCGATCGACTACCAAGCAGAAGAGGAGCTGAAACAGCTCGAAGAGCGGCTTGGATTGTCGCAGGCTTCCCAAGAGTCCAACCCGGTCACCGAGACCACGGGAGACGTCGAATCCGAACTGAGCGAACTCGAGCAGCGCCTGAACGAAACCGAACGGCCGGAGGGATAGCCGCAGAATGATCGCCGTCGCAGCCGTTGCGCTTGTCAGCCAAGGGCTTGCGGCGGACATTCAGCAGGTCTTCGATTCGCCCGACCTGAAGGGCGCGACAATCTCAGCCTACGCGGTCACCCTCGAAGGTCGAGAGATCTTCTCGCTTTCGCCCGACCGCCCACTCATCCCGGCGAGCACGATGAAGCTCCTCACATCCGTCTACGCCGTAGAAACCCTCGGCCTCGACTACCGACCGCGAACGACCGCCTGGCGCTACCGCGGAGCCGTTTACCTACAGGGGGGCGGAGATCCGGGTCTTACGGTCGAGGATCTGACGCAACTCGCAGAACTTCTGAATGTCCGTCCCGACGAACCGGCCTTCTTCGACGACAGCCTCTTCGGTCAGGGACGGATCGGCCCAGGATGGGAGGCGGACGACCTCCATCGAGGCTACGCCGCGCCCGTTTCACCTCTCACCGTAAACGGAGGCAAGGTGACCCTCATGGCATCGGCCGGCAAGGCGTGGCTTGAGCCGCGCAATTTCGGTATCCGCGTGTCTGGAACGATCGGGACCGGCCCTCCGGACGTTCGGTTCATTCGGGATCCGGGGTCGTGGACGCTCCGCGTTTGGGGACGCGCTCCGAAGGAGGAAGTGATCAACGTCGGCACGGTGAGTCTTCCCGATCCCGGCCTGTGCGCTGCGCGCGTCTTTCATCCGAAGGCTGTCCGCTCCGGAGGGCTCTCGGTCCCTCGGACCCTCATCCCAGCTGACGCCCCCGGGATCGTGTACCCCGTGGGCACTGTCGGAGAGGAGCTCGTATATCTTGCGCCGCGAACGGTGGCCGACCTCTTGCCGCACGTTCTCCAGAACAGCGACAACACCTACGCGGAGACTCTGCTTCGCTTGGCGTCCTGGCGCGAAACCGGCGACGGAGACTGGCCCGCCGCTTCCCGCGCGCTCGGGGCATTCGCGGAGAGAATCGGAATTCCGTCGAACGGAGTGACCGCCGCCGACGGAAGCGGCCTCTCCCGACGCAATCGGCTCTCGGCTCGCGCTCTGGCTGCGCTGCTGCGGTTCGCGACCAAACGTCCTTACTGGGAAACCCTTCGCGAGGCGCTGGCGCGGCCCGGCGTCGGCACTCTCGAAAAGCGGCTGGCTGGCGTGGAGGTCTACGCCAAGACGGGGACGATGTCAGGCGTCTCCGCGCTTGCAGGTATCGTAAGAGCGGCAGACGGGAGCGAGATTCTCTTCGCGGTTGTCCTGAACGGCCTCGCGTCCACCGCGGCCGGGAGACGCGCCCAAGACGCATTCGTGACCCGTCTATCACAAGGAGTGTCGTATGTTGAAAGAAGGAGAGAAGTTTCCGGACTTTGACCTACCCGACCAGAGCGGCGAGCGCGTGAGGCTCGCTGATCTGCTCGGAAAGCCTTTTGTCATCTATTTCTATCCAAAAGATGATACCAGTGGATGCACGAAAGAGGCCTGCGGATTCCGAGACGCCATGCCGAACCTGCCGGTTCCGGTTCTCGGTGTAAGCCCCGACTCGGTCGAGAGCCACCAGCGTTTTGCGTCCAAATACGACTTGAACTTTCGCCTTCTCGCCGATCCGGAGCGCTCGCTGATCGAAAAATGCGGCCTTTGGGTGGAAAAGAGCATGTACGGTCGGAAGTACATGGGCGTCAATCGCAGCACCTTCTTGGTGGGAAAGGATGGCAGGGTGCTCAAAGCGTGGCACAAGGTCAAACCCGCCGACCACGCGGAGGAAGTCAAGGAGGCGGTTCGTGAGATTCTCGACTAAGGTCATCCGCGTGGGGCAGGACCCGCAGCCACCGCACTATGCGGTGATTCCTCCGCCCGTGCAGTCCGCAACGTTCTATTGGCCGGATGCAGAGAACCCGCCGGACTTCGACTACACGCGCGCCGGCAATCCCACCCGGCATACGCTCGAACAGGTCTACGCCGCGATCGAGAACGCCAAGTACGGCCTCGCCCAAGCCACGGGAATGGCTGCGATCACCACCGCCTGCTCCCTTCTCCGTCCTGGCGACCATCTGCTCGCGCCGAGCGATCTCTACGGCGGTACGTACCGGCTTTTTGAGCGATATCTAAAGCCCATGGGCATCGAAGTCTCCTATGCCGACGCGACGAACCCGGACAACCTTGCCTCCGCGGTCCGCCCCAGCACGAGAATGATTTGGCTCGAAACGCCGACGAATCCAACGCTCAAGATTGTGGATCTGGAGCGTTGTGCGGCGATCGCCCGGGAGGCTGGCGCTCTTTCCGTCATGGACAACACGTTTGCCACGCCCTATCTCCAAAACCCGCTCGATCTTGGCTGCGACATCGTAATGCACTCGACGACGAAATACATCAACGGGCACAGCGACGTGGTAGGCGGAGCCCTGATGTGGAACGACGACGCCCTCACCGAACCGCTGACGCTCTATGCAAAGAGCGTGGGTAACACGCCAAGTCCGTTCGACTGCTGGCTGACACTACGAGGGCTGAAGACGCTGCCGGTTCGCATGGACCGCCACCTGCAAAACGCCCAAGCCGTTGCAGAGTTTCTCGCTACCCATCCGAAAGTGGAGCGCGTGTACTATCCCGGCCTGCCGTCGCACCCGGGGCACGAGATCGCGAAGAAACAGATGCGCGGATTTGGTGGTATGGTTTCGTTTACGGTGAAGGGCGATGGTTCCGCCGCGCTTGAAGTCGCGTCCCGGCTCCAGGTTTTCCTTCTGGCGGAGTCGCTCGGCGGGGTCGAGTCGTTGGTTTGTTACCCGCCGAAGATGTCCCACGCCGCGATGAGCGAAGAAGAGCGCCTCGCTCGCGGCATCCCTCCCAACCTGCTGCGGCTGAGCGTGGGCATTGAGGATGTCGAGGATCTGATCGAGGACTTGGAGCAGGCGTTGAAGTGATTCTGTTGGACCAGTCCGACGGGTCCGACACGTCCGACGCGCCCGACATGTCCGACAAGTTGGAGCGGATACAATAACGCCGCATGCCCCTCGACCTCTCGCACCTGAACCCCGAGCAGCGCGCCGCCGTCGAGCATCCCGGCGGGCCGTTGCTCATCTTCGCCGGAGCGGGAACGGGCAAGACGAGGGTCATCACGTATCGCATCGCGAGGCTGATCGAATCGGGCGTCGAGCCAAGCCAAATCCTGGCGGTTACCTTCACCAACAAGGCTGCCAACGAAATGAAGGAACGGATCGCTCACATCGTCGGGCCTCGCGCCAAGGCGATCTGGATGGGAACCTTCCACAACATCTGCGGAAGAATCCTACGCCAACGAGGGCACGCGATCGGCATTGATCCGAACTTTGTGGTATACGACGATAACGACCAGGTAGCCCTGATCAAGCAGATCCTCAAAAACCGCAAGACGGACCTGAGCTCCATCCAGCCACGCTCACTTCTGAACGCGATCAGTCGCGCCAAGGAGCGACTGTGGACAGCGGCTGATTTCGAAGAACACGCCGCCGGCTACGTGGAACAGATCGCTTCTTCGCTCTACAGGGAGTACAACCGAGCCCTCAGGCAAAACAACGCACTCGACTTCGACGACATGATCCAGTTCGCCGTTCGACTCTTGCGCGAACGCCCCGACGTCGCGACTCACTACCAGCAGCGATTCCAACACGTTCTCGTGGACGAGTTTCAGGATGTCAACCACGCACAGTATCAACTCGTTCTTCTTTTGGGGGCGGAGCATCACAACGTAACCGTAGTCGGCGATGACGACCAAAGCATCTACTCCTGGCGCGGCGCGGACGTGCGTCACATTCATCAGTTCGCGATTGACTTTCCGAATTCGACGACGGTGAAGCTCGAACGGAATTACCGCTCCACGCAAAACATCCTCGACGCTGCCAACGCCGTCATCGCGCAGAATCGAAGCCGCGCTCCCAAACGCCTCGTCACGGATCGAGGGAAAGGCTCCCCCGTTACCATCACCGAAGCCGGGACGGAGCAGGACGAAGCGATGCTGGTGGCCAACACGATTTTGGAGAAAGTGCGGGAACAGAAGCGATCCTTTTCCGATTTCGCCGTCCTGTACCGCACTAACGCGCAGAGCCGCGCACTCGAAGAGGCGTTCATGATGATGCGGATTCCCCACATCCTCATCGGCGGAATCCGCTTTTATGACCGGAAAGAGATCAAGGACGCTCTCGCCTATCTTCGACTGGTAGTCAATCCGAACGACGACGTGAGTTTGCGGCGCGTCATCAACGAACCGACTCGCGGCGTAGGCGCCACGAGCCTGGGGCGTGTGGACTCGGTTGCGCAGGACGCTGGAATCTCACTTTGGCAGGCCCTCACGACGGGACAGACCGACCTGAAGGGCAAAGCCGCTGCGGGCGTTCGCGCGTTCGTGCACTGCATCGAGTCGGCGCGCCACCTTTGGGAAGATCAGCGCACCAAAGGCAAAGAGGCGACGGAGCCCATCCTGCGCCACCTGCTCAAAGCGAGCGGTATGATTGACGGACTTCGAAAGGAAGGCTCCGCTGACGCTGAGGAGAGGCTCGAGAACTTACAAGAGCTGCTCAACGTAGCCGCACACCACGACGCGACGGCAGAGGAACCGGGCCCCGTCACGTTCCTCCAAGAAGTCGCCCTTCTCTCCGACCAAGACACCATTCGCGAGCCGGAAGCGGGCGAAGGCGCCGTCACGCTGATGACCGTGCACACCGCCAAGGGATTGGAGTTTCCCATCGTGTTCGTAGTCGGAATGGAAGAGGGTGTGTTCCCCCACAGCCGCTCGCTGACGGAAGAAGGCGGCATCGAGGAGGAGCGCCGGCTTTGCTACGTCGCCATGACCCGAGCGAAGGAAGAGCTCCACCTCACCCACGCAACGCAGCGATATAGCTACGGGAGCACCGGGTTCAACGATCGGAGCCGCTTCCTGGACGCGATCCCTGCGGAGGTTCGCTCGAGCCTGTTACCCGAGCGCGAACCGATCGCTACTCGCGCGGACCTGGCCGCCGCCCACGGCCGGCGCCACGCTGGGCCGCGAAGCGCAAGCCTTCCCCCTGCCCCCACTCGCGAACTTCGAGGCCCGGACTGGAAACCACCCTTCGAGCCGGGGCAACGAGTCCGCCACCCCAAGTTCGGCGAAGGCGTCGTCGTTTCCTGTATGCCGACGCGTGGCGACTGCGAGGTCACCGTCCTCTTTCCTGGCGAGATTGGCCAGAAGCGCCTCTTGGCGGGCATCGCCAAGCTGGAGCTTCTCTAACACTGGGGAGCTTTTCCAACCCTAACGGCTGGCCTGGCGGCACACGACAGGCGCACTGTCTCGGGTATTATTATTAATCGAATCACAACCGATGCCAAGCAGGAAGGAATGGGCTGCTCAAGTTCTCGGCATACCGGTAACCGCCACCGAGCAAGAGGCGCGCAGGGCGTACCGGATCTTGGTGGCTACCTGGCATCCCGACCGCTACGAGGACAACCCGGAACTGAGGCGCCAGGCCGAAGAGAGGATGAAAGAGATCAACCTCGCGATGGACGTGTTCCTCGACCGGGACGTGTACTCGTTCATTCCTGGCGTAGAGGAAGTCTGGAGTGGAGGTTACGACGCGGCGTACGAGGACGTGTGGGGCGGCAGCTATGGACGTCCACCGGAAAGCGATTACGCGACGACTACTCCCACCGTAGTCAGTGCATTGATAGACGCTGTGTTCAGGATTGTCGAGTTTGGCTTATCAGGCGTTATAGGCGTCTTTGTGGTGTTGCCAATCTGGTGTATTCTGTACCTCGCCTTGTTGATGCCGCTCCTCGTCGCACTCGCGGCAAGCGGGGCCCTGTTACGACTCCAGCCATAGCAGCAGTTACCGCCACAATCGTACAACAAGCGGCGGCCCCCGGTCATCCTCGGCGATCCAGAGTGACGCTGGCCTCATGCGCTTCCGTTCGGCCGTCTGGCAGCTCTTCCTCCTTGCGCCCAAGGGCGGCGGCGACGCGGTTCCAAAGAGAGCGGAAGTAATTCGGCGCGCGCTCAGTTAGGAACTCCTTCACACCTTCCGCCGTCCGTTTGACGGTGCGGATCACGGTGAGCGTACGTTCCCCGACCAAAGTTTCCAGGTACGTGCGAACATATCCGTCTGCATCGTTGGAAATAGCCCGCATCTCTTCAAGATTCTTGTCGTCAAGACCGTTTTCGAGAACGTTTTCGAGGGTCTTGAGT
>RFHN01000001.1 GCA_003695835.1 Armatimonadota bacterium | reverse complement strand
GGAGACCGTTCTGAGGGTCCTGCAGCAGCTCCGCCATGGGGCCCGATTTGCCAATACCTTCGCCTACTCCCTGGCCACACTTCGCTCGGTTCGTCGCTCCCTGCTCCAGACGAACCGTGCCGAGAAACTCGTTCCCGACCTCGACCGAATCTGCCCGTCGCCCGTCGAGGACCTCGACCATCGGGACGGTTCCGAACCGCTTGGCGACCGATCCTGGCTCGCCGACCTTCGTGGTTGTTTGAGCATGTCCCAGGACCGAGTGCTCGGGGCCTTTCTCGAGGCGGGTGGCGTGCGTCCCGCTGCTCGAGTTCTTCACCAGAACCCCGGCACCCTGCACCGCATCCTTCGAACCGCCGTCGAGAAGCTTCGAAGCGAAGCCGCGAAGGCCGATCCTCGTCATCTCGATCCTCGCCCGCTGGTTTGGCCGTCGGTCCCGCATCCGGCGCAGGACGCCGAGGCGTCTTCACCTCTCCATTCTGAGCACCCCTAGATCTTAATAGCCTTAATTCGGCCCTCTTGGCGTTTGGGCGACCAAGCTTCCAGAACTTCGTGGAAGCCGGCTCTCCGACCGACGCCCGCGGGGACCGCGCTCTCGGCGAAAGGGGGGCCGCTGCGCGGTAGAGGGCAACGCCCGGACTCCACGTAGTTGCCATGAAGAAGATGGTCAGGGCTCCACGCCGCCGATGCCTCGCCGACGGACTCCGCCCCCGGCGTGAAGCCGCAAGCCCGTGCTTCGTTCCCTGTCCCTGAAGAGGTGGAAGCCGTGATGACTTGCCATGCCACCAAACTCCGCGTCTTGGGCACCGGCTTCGTGCTCGTCCTCTCCCTCGGTTTCCTGCTCGCGGCCGTGAGTTCCGGGCCCATCCCTCAGCCGTGCCAGATGCTCATCAAACGCGGGTTCCTCTCGGACGAGATCTTCTGTGCCAGCACCTGCAGCATTGGCGGGAGCTGTGCGCCGCACGGATGGGGCCCCGGTCCGAGCGGCCAGATGTACTACCAGTGCCGCTGCGGCGGGCAGGGCGGTCAGCTCGACCCCGCGTCCAACTGTCACGCCACACTCGAGGTCTGGCCCGATGGGAGCTGGATCGTTGACTGCTTCGTCAACGGGAACCGCTGCCCTCTTCCGAAGCGTTGTGTGGACATGACCGGTCCGGGTGGGTGCCCTGTCGGCCAGACGTGCCCGGTCTGCCAATGCCTCTGACGCAGGCCCACCGGTCGCGAGGAGAAGTCGTTTCAGCAAGGCTACACCAGGATTCCTGTAGCCTCGTCTCCCGCTGGACCGTGATACGAGAGGTATTCAGATCTCTCGCGCTCGTGCCGGCCCTGGTAACGGTCCTCGGAACTTCATGGGCTCAGAGCGACGACTGTCGAGCCGTCGTCACCGCGTCGGATCTGTCGGAGGCCGTTCCCCTGCGGGTCGTAGGTTTCGCGGGCAGTCCGCGATTCATTGCAGCGCCGTCCCGAGTGATCTCGTCGAACGCCACGGACCCTCTACGAGTCTCGATTCCGTGCGCATCGCTGTCACCAGGGCTTCGCTGGATTGCTTTCGCACCAGGATTCCCTCCGGTAGTCGTTCGCCCGGCGCCCAACGCTCGGCTCACCGTTCACTTCGACCGAGGGTACGTCGTTCGTTTTCGCGCGTTGCGGGCCGGCGACGCTCCCCTCGAGGGGGCGCGAATCACTCTATCGCCAGTTCCCCTCGCCCTGACGGGCCGAGAGGACCTTCATCAGGAATGGACACCCGGGCCCGATCCGAGATTCGCGGTGTACAGCGCGGTCACCGATGCTGCCGGCATCGCCGAGGTCCAAGGAGTACCGGAAGGACGGTACGTGGTCCAGGCATGGCACGAGTCGTTCGTTGCGACGTCGGGTGAGACACAGACCATTCCTCTGTACGTTCCCACGGATTCCGTAGAGCGTGTCATCCGCTTCGACGAAGCTCTGGTCGCGGCCCTACATGCGGACGAGCATCCGGCATCGCGGGTCCTTTGGCTCTGCAGAGCCGGCGACTTCCTCCAGAGGGCCCGTCCGGGAATTCGATTCATCGAATCGATCCTGAGGCATCGCCAGCGAGTGAGTGACGTCTTCGTCCTTCCACGTTCGGCGGGGCTTCGGTCCATAACTGCCCGTTTCTTTGCCGACGGGATGCTGCGGGACGTGGCCATCACCATGGTGCCCGCTGCAGAATGGCGCCGCCACCCATCGTTTTTGCGGCGTTCAGGCCCGGTTGCTTCGCCGAGAGTGCGAGCCGCACGGGTGCGAGTCCGGATGGCTGGAAACGCGCCGGTCCTCGAATCGGCTCCGTTCATCGCCGTCCCTTCGGGTAAGGGAAGACCTCTGCCCGCATTTCCGCTTCGGCTCGATGGAGTGAACGAGATTCCGCCAGGGCGCTATGCGCTCCGTTCAGCCGGGCCGCTGGCTTGGCCGACACGTGTCCGCCCGGAGTCGATCTTAGTTCGTGAGGGGACGGATCGGAGTCTATTGGTAGACTCGAATCCGAGACTGTACCCGGTCGTCGTGTCCCTGAAGACGCCCTGGACGCACGGGGCGCCTCCGCCCGGCCTCAGGATATCAATCACCCTGAGCGGTGGCCGAAGAAGGACGCTGGGCAGTTGGTGGCCGGTGCGCGATGCCGTCTTCTGGCTGCCCGAGGGCGACGCGACGATCCTCGTATCGGCGCCGCTCCTTGCCGGGGCAGCGAGTGTTCACGTCGCGCCGTCGCCGGAGCCGAAGAAGGTCGTGGTCCTGTTGGACCCGACGGATGGCAAGGCGCGCAGGGATTCCAGGTGAGGCCGCTGTGATGTATTCGGCCGTGCCGTCGTCTCGTCGCAGCGCTCGCGCGGCAACCGAGATGGGCGCGCTTCGCTTCGCGAACCACGCGGGATCTGGATCTGTAGAGGAGAAGGGAGGCCTGGGGTGGGG
>RFHN01000099.1 GCA_003695835.1 Armatimonadota bacterium | reverse complement strand
GAACGAGGCTGGCAATGGATTCTTGGGAATCGCGTTCGCACGTCGGACGCCGCAACGGTCATCCTTCGGTCGGCGGCGGCATCGTTCGATCCGGTCGAGGGGGATTTCCGGCGTCTTCGGCAGCGAGCGGTGGCGCTGGCGAACGCGGGCCTCATTCTCCAGGGCGCTTACTCGGTGGAGGCGAGATTGGCAGCCTGCACTCTGGCCTACCGAGCCGCCGAGATGGGGGCCGGTCCACGAGGCACGATCCTGGATCCGCGACGATTCGAGGGCATTCGATCCTCGTTCGTGCAAGCCGTGAGCGAAGAGGTGGGGGCAGAGGCGGGCCAAGAGGCGAACCGCACCCTCTTGCGTGCCGAGGGTTGGCTCCGCTTGATCAAACCGTCGGCAGAAATCGAGGCGGAAAGGGATCGCATCGCCAACGCGACCGTCCTGACGGCGATGCTGCCCTCTTCTCTGTTGAAGTGTGCGCTCGTCTTCTTTCTTCTTGCCGGCGTCGGTTGGTTCCTTCGATGGTCCCTGGGTGGGATACCGCACCCGGATCCTCGCGCCCTGTTGGTGGCAGCCGCGGTCGGCGCGGGCGCCATCTATTGGGCCACCGGATTGGTTTCCCTCGGTTTGTGGGTCGTGCTCTTGGGCGTCGTGCTGGCGCTTCCGATTGAGGTAGGCAAGCCGAACGTACGGCCGCCGCAGCAGTGGGAGCGTTCTTCGTTGCTCGGAGTTGGCTGCGGCGGTTTCGGCCTCTTGGCCTGGTATTTCGTCTCCGCTTCTGTGCCCAGTCGGCTTCTGCTGCACCTATACGATCCTGATTCGCCCCCCTGGCTCGACGAGAGCCGAAATCTTCTGATCGTCGCTCTCGTTGTGCTGTCCCTCGTCGTCCTGGTGAGTCGCGTTATCGCCGGTCGGCGGCACCAAGCGCCGTTTGCAGTCCTGGGATACCACCTGGCGTGGCTGGGCGTATGGCTGGGGATTGCGGGTATCGTCGTTGCCGCTCTGATCACGCCGGTGACGATCAAAGTGGAGCAAGGCTTGATCGAAGTCGGTAAGTCTTGGGCGCAGGACGAACAACGTGCGTTTCGCATTGATTGAGAGATATGGGTGATCCAAGAGGGAAGCCCCCCAACCTTCAACGCCTCGTGGAGCGTGCCGCCAGAGAGCGGGAGCGACTCTTTGCTGAGCTAAAGGGCAGGCCGTCCGGACTGGAGTGGTGCGCTCGCCACACGGCGATCGCAGATCGCATCCTCCGCGCCCTGTATCGCAGCGTCCACTCCGAGGGCGACCATCCGTTCGCCGTCGTCGCCGTAGGGGGATACGGTCGCCGCGAGCTTGCTCCGTTCAGCGATTTGGACCTGACCTTCATCCCGTTGGGAGAGCTACGCCCGAAGATGGAGGCGGAAGTTCGTCAGATGTTTCACGCGATGATCGAGGTCTTCGGCGCGCTCCGCTGGGAGGTCGGGTACGCGCTGCGCTTGCCTTCGGACTGTCCTGCGCTCGATCCTGTGACACGGACTGGACTACTCGACGCTCGGCTGGTTGCCGGATCGAAGGATGCGCTGAGAGCGTTCCAGGCTGCATTTTGGGAGTCGTTCCCGGTGGCGGAGTTCCTGATCAGCAAGACGGAGGAACGGGCGTCGAGAAGGGAAAGGACGCACGACACGCCGCGTGTCGTCGAGTTTCATCTGCGAGACGGAGCGGGCGGATTGCGCGACGTCCAGACGGCGCGGTGGATCGCTCGCTCGCTTCGCCGCCGTTTGCCAATGGATCAAAGAGAAGAATATGATACTATCCTCGCAGTTCGCAATGTGGTGCATCAGATCACGGAGCGAAAAGAGGACACGCTGCTGCGCACGCGCATCGAGACGGTCGCCGAGCGGTTCGGCTTATCTGCAGAAGGGTTGGCGGAACGCGTGATTCGCGCGGGCGAGAAGTGCCAATCCACCTACGAAGACGCGCTGGAGCTGATTCGAACAAGTCGTTTCGTGCTCAGTCGCGGCGGAGTCTATGCGGATCGCAACGTGTGTGTGGTTTCCCGAGATGCCGACTTGGGTAGCGCCGTCGCGGGTGTCTGCCGCGCCGCTCGCTTGGGAATCGAGATTCCGCGCGCTCCGAAAGGGCTTCGTAGGGGAGACCTTGCGCGAACCAACGAGTATCTGACGTCTGGCGAGAAGGCGCTGCGCGCGTTGGATGCAGCCGGACTCTTGGACGAGGTCTTGCCCGAGTTCGCAGCCTGTCGGTACTTGCTGTCGAGGGATTCGGTGCATCGGTATACGGTCGGCGAGCACACGCTCCGGGCCATCGGCTTCCTGGACGCTTCTCGCTCAGCGCCGGAGTTCGCAAGCGCTTGGGCGGACGTTTCGAATCATCGGCCGCTCTACCTCGCTCTTCTGCTTCACGACTTGGGGAAGATCAACCCAAAGAGAAAACATGCCGTCGTGGGAGCGGAGATCGCTCGACGCGTGTGCGACCGACTGCATGTAAGCGGCGATGAGAAGAAGACCACGGTTTGGCTGGTTCGAGATCACTTGCTGATGGCCGAGGTGGCGAGGACCCACGACCTGTCCGACCCTCGAACGCTGCAGTACGTCGTCAAGCGTGCCGGCCGTGCGGACCGCCTCGCGATGCTGTTCCTGATGACCTATGCCGACACGTCGGCTGTGAACGAAGGGATCTGGGCGGGCCCACTGGCAGCGAGCGCTCTCGAACTGTACGAGCGCGCTCGGGACCTGATCGGCATCGAAGATGTAACGCTCGATCCGGCGCTCTATCGGCGGCAGGCCCTGCGGCGATTGGGATCGGACGAAGGGGACCGGGCGGAGGTCGCGGAGTTCCTTCAGAGGATGCCGATGCATTATCTTCTCGGCACCGACCGGGACCAATTCCCTCTTCACGCCGACTACGTTCGCCGCGCTCGGGAGGGCGAGATCACCGTATCGTTCCACCACGATCGCGAGTCCGGCACGACGGACGTTACCGTCTGCCTGCGCGACCTGCCAAAGCCGGGCCTGCTCAGTCGCCTCTTGGGCATTTTCTATGCTCATGATGTTACAGTTCATGGCGTCCGCGCCGCATCTACGGAGGAAGAGCACCCGATCGCGCTCGATGT
>RFHN01000098.1 GCA_003695835.1 Armatimonadota bacterium | reverse complement strand
CCTCGGAGGGATTCACTCAGGCCTCCGGGTGTTACGGTGACACGGACGTCAGTGTCGGGTCGAAGGGTCAGGTGCGTGGCGATTTCGCGTGCGGCGGCTCGTTCGAAGGCGTGGAGTTCGGCCTCTCCGAGGCTTCCGGCGATGCCGAAGGCGGCAAACAGGCCGATCAGCCACATCGGGGCAGGCAACCTCCGGAGACGTCGCGCGGTATCCCAACGTAGAAACGGATGGAGGAAAACGCAGTCTTGAACTCTGTGAAGAACGAAACGACGAGCGGGTATGCGGCCGTCCGAGAGACGGCCGCGCTTCTGCGACCCAACGCGAACCTGGTTCTCCAGATTACGGGCGAGGACAGGAAGACCTGGTTGCAGGGGCAGATCACGAACGACGTGCTGGGCTTGGGGCCTCGGGGGTCACTCGGGTTTTGCGTACTCAAGCCCACGGGCCAGATTTTGGCGCACGGGCGCCTCTGGGACGCGCCGGAGAGCCTCTACTGTGTCCTTCCGAACCCTCCGCGCGAGGCGGTATTGGACCGGCTGGAAACGATGATCATCCTGGAGGACGTCCAAATCCAACCGCTCGACGACCACACCCTTCTCTCTCTCCAAGGCCCTAAGGCGAGCGAGGCGCTTTCCTCGCTCGTGGAGTTGCCGACACTGGACCTCGGCTTCGGGGACGCTCCCAACGGCGAGCGGGTCATCCTTCTTCGCCACGACCGTACGGGGGAGGGCGGATGGGATGTCCTCGGCAGCCCGGCTGCGATCGAGGGAATCGCGAGCGAACTCTCCGACTTCCCTACCTTGAGCGAAGAGGAATGGAACGTCCTCCGCCTCGAACGGGGCGAACCGATGGCGGGAGTGGACTACGACGAACGCACGCTCGTCATGGAGCTCGGTCGTCAGTTCGTCGAAGAGCACATCAGTTTCACGAAGGGTTGCTACACCGGCCAAGAGGTCGTGGAGCGGATCCGGTCTCGCGGCCATACCAACCGTACGTGGGTGGGACTTCGTTCGCAGGCTCCCTTGGAGGCCGGCAGCCACGTCTATTGGACGGACGAGGAAGGCGACGAAAAGGTGGTCGGCAAGGTGACGAGCGCATGCGTATCGCCTCTGTTTGGCCCGATCGCCGCGGCGATGCTCCGGAACGAAGCGGCCCGATCCGGCGAGCCTGTCCGAGCGGGCGCCGTCGAGTGTTGGGTGGATCCGTTCCCTCTCTCGCTCGAGGCGCACATCGGGTAAAGTTTCGACATCCGATTCAACTGTTGGGGAGGATAGAGACCGATGAAACTCAAACCGTTGCATGACCGCGTGATCGTGGAGCCAGAACCGGCAGAAACGACGACCCCATCCGGCCTCGTGGTGCCGGACACGGCCCAGGAGAAACCGCTTCAGGGGAAGGTGGTTGCCGTTGGACCTGGCAAGCTGCTGGAGAACGGCAAGCTCTCCCCCATGGACGTGAAGCCGAAGGACCGAGTTCTGTACGGCAAGTACGCTGGCTCGGAAGTGCGGATTGACGGCAAGGAATACGTCATCCTGCGAGCGGACGACATCCTCGCCATTCTCGAACCGGCGAAGAAGTAATCGCGCGGGTTACTCGTCCGGGTTGGGGTGCTCCGGGATGCTGCAGTGAGTCAGCGTTCCGACCGTCCCGAGGTCGTAGGTTCCGCCGAGCGGGCATTCCGGCTCTCTCTTGAGGTACGGCAGTACGTCCGCCATGGTAACTGGGCTCCCCTCGGGGATGTTCTCTTCTGCTGCGTACTGCGCCTTTGCCGTATCGAGCGCCTTCTGGATCTGCTGACAGCCTTTGCGCGCGGAGGTCGCTCGGGCGGTGATCATCTGCGGAATGGCGATGCTGATGAGAACGCCGATGATGAGCACGACGATCATCACCTCTAACAAAGTAAAGCCCGAACCCCGCTTGTACATGATTATTCCCTCTTAGGGTGGTGAGGGTCAGACCCGGGCGGCGGCTGGGGTCCAACCCTGCACCAAGACGTTTTTTCCACCTCCTCATGCCTCGGTGGCTGGTACTCCTTCTGGTATCGTTTGCGAAGATGGATCGCTCGGTTCTCTCCGGCTGGCGCACGCAGTTCCGCGGAAAGCCCTCCGTCATCGCCTCCGCTCCCGGACGGGTGAACCTCATCGGCGAGCACACGGATTACAACGAGGGCTTCGTGCTGCCGGCAGCCATCGGCTGGCGCACGACGGTGGCGCTCCGCCTCGCGGACGGCGAGTTCTCGCGGGTCATCTCGGAGGACAAGCAACACGTTGCCACGTTTCGCCTCGACGATCCGTGGAGCCATGGCTGGGGGCGGTACGTACACGCGGTCGGGCGGGCGATGCAGGCGCACTACCAGCTCCCCCAGCGAGGGATTGAGGCCTACATCACTTCGACCGTTCCCCGCGGAAGCGGTCTCAGCTCGAGCGCAGCCCTGGAGGTTGCCGTGGCTGCCGCGTGGCTTCGCGCACTCGACATCCCGGTTACGCCCAGGGACATCGCCGAGATCGCTTGGGAAGCCGAGAATCGGTACGTCGGCGTGCCCTGCGGCCGATTGGATCAATACGCTTCGGCACTTGGACAGAAGGGCCACGCGTTGCTCATGGATATGCGGGACCTGCAAACAGAGAGCGTGCGCATACCGGATGGTGTGAGAATCGCGGTGCTCGACACTCGAACGAAGAGGGCGGTCGCCAAGAGCGCGTACGCTGATCGCGTGGCTGAGTGCCAACGCGCGATCGAACTCCTGCGGGCAGACGGCGCAGAGGTGCGGAGTCTCCGCGACGCGACACGGGAGCAAGTCGAACGGCTACGAGAACGTGATGCAGTCGCTTACCGCCGGGCACGCCATGTCGTGACGGAGAACGAAAGGGTGCTGGCCGCGGTCGAAGCCCTCCGCAGCGAGGACTTTGAGGCCTTAGGGAATCTCTTTTCGGCCTCGCACGCAAGTTTGCGGG
>RFHN01000008.1 GCA_003695835.1 Armatimonadota bacterium | reverse complement strand
TCTTGGATGGAGCAGTTGCTGCCTCACGGATTTGAATGTTTCCAGATCACGTTCGGCGGAGGGCTGGACGGATTCGACTTGCCGGATCTGGCCAAACGATGTGAGGGGCTTCCTATTTCCTGCGTCGGGCTGTACGGCAACCCGCTACAAAACGAGAAGACCGCGCAAGAGTGGCAAACGTTGATCCGAAGCGCGCGGTCGTTCGGCTGCGACGTCGTCTCCGGGTTCGCCGGGGCGCTCGAAGACCGACCGGTGGACGAGTCCATCCCCAAATTCCGAGAGGTTTTTGGAGAGCTCGCTCGCATCGCGGAGGGCGAGGGCGTTCGGATTGCGTTTGAAAACTGTGATATGGGTGGAACGTGGCAAAGCCCGAGGTGGAATATCGCCCACTCACCGCGCGCTTGGGAGATGATGTTCGACGCGGTGCCATCCGAAGCGCTCGGATTGGAGTGGGAACCATGCCACCAAATGGTTTCTTTTGCCGATCCGATCCCACAACTCGAAGAGTGGGCCGATCGCATCTATCATATTCATGGAAAAGATGCAACCGTGCGGCACGACCTGATCCGCAAATTCGGTATTCGCGCGGGGCTGAACGTCGTTTGGCACCGTCACCCGGGCTTTGGGGACTCGAACTGGACCGACATCCTCAGCATCCTACGCAGCAAAGGGTGGCGAGGCGCTATTGATATCGAAGGTTGGCACGATCCCGTGTATCGGGACGACCTCGAGATGACCGGGCAGGTTCGGGCGTTGAACTACCTGAAGGAATGCCGGGGCGGAGCATTCGTCCCAAACCCGGAGTAGCAGTCGGCCCGCCGTTCTCGCCATAATCGGCGCGCATGCCAAAGCGACGCATCCGCCGGCTACTCATTGCGAACCGAGGCGAGATCGCCCAGCGCGTCCGCAGAACCGCGCGCGAGATGGGCATCCGCACGATCGGCGTGTACACGCCTGTGGACGCTGAAATGCCCCACGCCCAGCCGGACGATTCTCACGACGCGATCCCGATCTCGAACTACCTGAACATCAAGGAGATCCTCGAAGCGGCGAAGAAGGCAAAGGCGGATGCCATCCATCCCGGCTATGGCTTCCTCTCGGAGAACCCTCGCTTTGCGTCCGCCGTCGAGCGTGCGGGGATCGCCTTCGTCGGGCCGTCCGCGACATCCATGAGGAAGGTCGGAGACAAGGCCAAGGCGCGGGCTACCGCTCAGTCGCTGGGCATTCCCGTGGCGGAGGGGCTGGGACCGTTTTCGAATCCGAAGGAGATTGCGAAGGCGGCCAGAGGCCTCGGAGCGCCCGTCATGCTCAAGGCGGTCGCCGGCGGCGGCGGCAAAGGCATGAAGCGTTTATTGACGCTGGATAACCTTGAAGAGATCATCGAGACGTCGCAGCGCGAGACGAAGGCGGCATTTGGCGA
This sequence comes from Armatimonadota bacterium, assembly GCA_003695835.1. Classification (GTDB taxonomy): domain Bacteria; phylum Armatimonadota; class Fimbriimonadia; order Fimbriimonadales; family ATM1; genus J051. The sequence continues at coordinate 8,052 of RFHN01000008.1, read as the reverse complement.
CGACGCGTTGATCGTGGAGCGCTACATCTTCCCCGCTCGGCATGTGGAGGTTCAGGTTCTTGGAGACGGAAAGCGGTGTATCGCGCTCGGCGAGCGCGAGTGCAGTCTCCAGCGACGGCATCAGAAGATCCTGGAAGAGTCGCCGAGCGTCGCCGTAGACGCAGAGCTCCGCGAACGACTCTTCGATTCGGCGAGGCGCCTGTGTGAAGCGGTCGGTTATCGGAATGCTGGCACCGTCGAGTTCCTGGTGGGGCCCGACGGATCGTTCTACTTCCTCGAGGTAAACGCCCGGTTGCAAGTCGAGCACCCGGTTACGGAGATGTGCACCGGCCTCGACATCGTGCGCATGCAGCTGGAGGTTGCGATGGGCGCGGAAGTGCCTCCGCAGGAGACGATCCAACGGCGCGGCCATGCGATCGAAGCGCGCCTCAACGCCGAAGACCCGTGGCGCAACTTCCTCCCCAGCGCCGGCAGGATTCTGGTTGCGGAGTTTCCAGAAGGCGATGGTATGAGGGTGGATTCCGGTATCGGCCCGAGCGTCTCGACGCAATACGACTCTTTGATCGCAAAGCTGATCGCACACGGCGAGAACCGAGAGCAGGCGCGAGCGCGGTTGATCGAAATGCTGGAGAGGACTGTCGTGCTCGGGATTCTGACGAACGGTCCCTATCTTCTCGAGGTGCTCCGATCCGATTTCTTTATTCAAGGGGAGACGTACACGAACACGATTGACGAATTTCAACCCCCCGAACGGCCGATCACCGAAGCGATGAAGATGCGCGCGGCCTGCGCGTTGAGGGGATACGCTCCCTCGCCGCCGATGCCCTGGGCGAGAGACGGCAGAACGGCTCTGGGTGAGGCGAGGGTGCGGCTGCGAGGCCCGGACGGGCCGTTGTGGGTGACCGCACCCACAAGCGAGATCTGCTCCAGTCTCAACGAGGTGTCTTTCGCCCGCGAACGAGAGCGAGTGTGGGTGGCAGATCGGGGTCGCGTTGCGTTCTTTACGGTTCCGGAGGGCGTCGGCGACGAAGGCGCCCAGGAAGCGAGGGCGCCGATGACTGGCAAGGTCGTCAAGATCGCCGTCAAGCCGGGACAGGAGGTCAGCGAAGGGGACCTGCTCGCGGTGTTGGAGGCGATGAAGATGGAGTACCGGCTCGAGGCCGAGATGGATGGTCGCGTTCAGGAGATCGGCGCGAAGGAGGGCGACTTAGTGGACCTCGGACACGTCATTGTCCGCCTCGAGCCAGCCGATTAGTCCTCGGAATCGGCCTTCTTCGGGTGGAATTCGAGCACTTCGCTGTTGATGCAGAACCGAAGGCCGCCTTTCTCTTTCGGGCCGTCCGTGAAGACGTGCCCCAAATGTCCATCGCACTTCGAGCAAAGGACCTCGAGACGCACCATGCCGTGGCTATAGTCGGGGCGGAGCCAAATCGCATCCTGATCGTAGGGCTGGAAGAAGGAGGGCCAACCCGTGCCGGAGTCGAACTTGTGGTCGGACTTGAAAACGGGTTGCCCGCAACCGACGACGGTGTAATAACCCTCCTGGTGGTTATCGTAGAAGCGCCCGCAGAAAGCGGGCTCGGTACCCTGATTTCGAAGGATGCGATACTGTTCGGGAGTGAGAATCTTTTGCCATTCCTCTTCCGACCGCACGATCTTGTCGGGCCGTTCGGGGCTTTGGCAGAGGTAGCCCTTGAACGGGCCTTCGGCAAAGCGGCCGTTCTCGACGCGCCAACCGAGGATTTCGCCCGGCGCCTGGTCGCCGGCCTTCTGCCCCCCTTGCTGGGTGCGGAAGGCGAGAAACACGATTGCAAGAACCGGAAGAATGCCAGCCAAAAGGACCTTCATGTTTGTATTCTACTCCGAAACGACCGCCCGCGGCGGCGCGTAGAAAAAAGCGGTAGAATCGCAACGCTCCAACCCGGGCGGGACAACATCCCCGTCCCCCAAAAGGTGGACTGTTCCGTTCGGGGCCAGCCGGCAAGGTGGCGCTGGAGCAAAGGAGAAAGGAATGTATCAGGCTCCTCTCCCTGAGGAATATGCAACGCTAACAAAGGAAGAAGCAAGGGAACGGATTCGAAAGGCCAAAGAGACCCTGGGCAGCCGCGTCGTCATTCTGGGGCACCATTACCAGCGGGACGAGATCATCGAACACGCGGACTACCGCGGCGACAGTTTCAAACTCGCCAAAGACGCCAACCGCCACCCCGAGGCCGACTACATCGTCTTCTGCGGCGTCCATTTCATGGCGGAAAGCGCGGACATCCTGACGCCCGATCACCAGAAGGTCATTCTTCCCAACCTCGCCGCCGGTTGCAGCATGGCGGACATGGCAAACCTCTTCCAGGTCCGCAACTGCTGGAAGCAACTCTCCGAGCTCTTCCCTCCCGAGAGCATCGTACCAGTAACTTACATCAATAGCGCGGCGAACCTCAAGGCATTCGTCGGAGAGCGCGGCGGCACCGTTTGCACGAGTACCAACGCGCCTGTTGCCGTCGAGTGGGCGCTGGGTCAGGGCGAGCGAGTGCTCTTCTTCCCCGACCAGCACTTGGGGCGGAACACCGGCGTCAAGCTTGGCTTCGATCCGTATGAAGATATGGTGGTATGGGATCCGCACCGACCGCTTGGCGGCAACACGGAGGAAGATCTCAAGAAGGCAAAGTTCATCCTTTGGAAGGGCCACTGCTCCGTTCATCAGCGATTTACGGTCGAACAGATCGAGAAGGCGCGGAAAGAGCATCCGGGCGTGAAGGTGATCGTACATCCGGAGTGCACCTACGAGGTAGTCCAAGCGGCAGATTTCAATGGGAGCACGGAGGTGATTATCCGCACGGTGACCGAGGCGGAACCGGGGACAACCTGGGCCGTTGGCACAGAGATCAACCTCGTCCAGCGCCTCGCGAAAGAGAACCCGGACAAGACGGTGTTCTGCCTGGATCCGATGATCTGCCCCTGCTCAACGATGTACCGGATCCATCCGTCGTTCCTCTGCTGGGCGCTGGAGAACTTGGTCGCCGGCACGCCGGTCAACGTCATCGAAGTGCCTCCCAAAGTGAAGCACTTTGCCAAGACGGGGCTGGATCGGATGCTGACGTTGATTTAGGCAGCCCGCACTACGCCACGGCGGCCTCGACGACCTGGACCCAAGAGCCGGTTTCGATGATTCTCTCGAGCCGGAAGCCGGCCCGATGGAGCAGTTCGGCGAACTCTTCTTGTGACCGTTCTCTTCCGCCGGTGAACACCAGCATTTCGATGTCCAACACGCAGGCTCCGGTGCTTTCCGGGCCGGGCGTTACGACCACTTCGCACAAGAGAAGCCGACCGTTCTCATCCAGCGCCGACCGGCAAGACTTGAGGAGCGCCAGCGTGCCGGCCTCGTCAAACCCATGCGCCACATGCTTCATGATACAGAGATCATATTTGCCGGGCACCCCTTCCAGGGCGTTCCCTTCCGCTACTTTTACGTTCAGATGGGGATACTGCTCGTGAAGGCGCCGCCTGGCGTCCTCCGCGACGTGAGGAAGCTCGAACACGGTCACTTCGGAGTCAGGCGCCGATTGCGCGACGAGAACTGCGAGCTCTCCCTGTCCACCTCCCACATCCACGATACGCTTGTAGGGAGTGAAGTCGTAGGCGGATGCGATCGCGGGGCCGTCCGCGCTCGAAAGTTCGGTCATCGCGGCATTGAAAATGGCGAGAACTGCAGGATCCTCCGAGAGGATGTCGTACGGTTTGGCACCGGGACGATCTTTTGTTGACGCCGGGTTGGCGGTACGCACACTGTAGTCCGCGTGCGTCACGATGTTCCAGTGAAGGTGGGTTCCAGCGTACCGCGCATACTGCTTCACGCTGTCCGGGGCGCTCTCGCTGAGGACCGCCGAGTTGGGCGTCTGTTCGAACACCCGCCCCGGGCGTTCCGCAAACACCCCGACTCGAGACAGCAGCCTCAAGACGCGATAGAGGGCGTCCGGGTCAGCTCCGGCGGAGTTCGCCAACGACTCCACGTCCTTCGGGCCGTCCACGAGAAGGTCGGCGATCCCAAGGTCAGCAACAATCGAAAGGCAGCGCGCAATGTGCTGGCCTCCCAAGAGACTCATGATGGCCGCTCGTGGCGGCATTGGGTGTTCAGGGTTCATAGTTGTCCTCCTTCTGATTCGTCGGAGAACGTCGCCAGAGCGCGAACCCCGACCGACCTCGAAAAGCAGAGGTCAAGTCCTCCCACGTCGGCAGAGACATGAAACGACAAAAACCGCCGCCTATTCGGGTCAGAGTGTACCCGGCGTTGGGGCTCGTCGGCCGGCGACGTGGCATACTTAATGCCGTGTCTGACGATCCGGCCTTCACACGCATCGCCCCGTGGTATGAGACCCTCATGTCGTCTGTGCCGTACGAGATGTGGGTCTCGTACCTGAAACTTGTGTGGAGCTACGCCGGCGTGTCGCCGAAGCGCGTGCTGGACGTCTGTTGTGGGACGGGAACGATGTGTCGTATGCTGTCCCGGGAGGGTTACCGGGTTGGCGGTGTGGATCTCAGCGCGCCGATGATCCGAGAAGCTCGGCGGAAGGCGGACGAGGAACAAGTGATGGTGGATTACTTCGTAGCCGACGCGTCCGAGATGGAGTTGCCGGAGAAGTACGATGCCGCCTACAGCTTCTTCGATTCCCTCAATTACATTACGGACCCCAATCGCCTCGCGAAAGCCTTCGAGCGAGTGGCGTGGCATCTTCATCCGGGCGGAGTGTTTCTCTTCGATCTGAATACGGCCTACGCCTTCGAAATGTCCATGTTCGATCAGCGCGAGCAACGGAGGTCTGCGCCGGTCCGCTATGTCTGGAAAAGCGAATGGAACCCTCGGAGCCGACTCTGCACCGTGCGCATGGAATTCGAAGTCGACGGCGAGCGCTTCCGGGAGGTGCATGTGCAGCGCGCGCACAGCGAGGAAGAAGTGCACGCATTCTTGCTGGCGGCAGGGTTTCGCGACGTTCGCTTCTTCGACGCGTACACGCTCAACCCCCCGAAACGGGAAAGCGACCGGATTCACGTTCTCGCACAGCTGGGTTCCTAAGAACGGATACAATAGCCGAGACGATGAGGAGATTTGCGACGGTCCTCGCCCTGGTTGGGCTTTCTGTGTTTGCGTTGCTTGGTGGATGCTCCAGCGACAATAAGAGCGGTCCGCCTTCGCTCACCGGTACGCTCTCGGTGCAGATCAACTGGCCGAGCCGAAGCCGCTACGTGCCCCCTTACGCCAACAGCGTGGTGCTGGAGCTGACGATCACGCAGACCAACGAAGTTCGGGCGCTCACCGTGAACCGTGGTCCGAGCGATGATAGCCACACGGGGCAAGTGACGTTCCCGGATCCCGTGCCTGCGGGTTCCCACCTTCTCGCGATCAAGGCTTACACGGGATCGGACGGGACGGGCGAATTGGTCGCTACAGGAACGAGGGTTGTCAACATCTCGGCGAAGAAGACGACGACCGTCAACGTCTCAGCCGACCTCAACTCCGTCATTGACGCCGTTTTCATTGACAACGCTCCGGCGACGTTTCAAGCGGGCAATCAGATCACCCTCGTGGGGCACGCCGAGGACGCCAATGGGCAAACGCTCATGCTGCCCCCCGGCGCGCTTCAGTGGAGTATCTTGTCCGGCGGCGCGTTCGCTTCGATCAACGCGGTTACGGGGCTTTTCACCGCTCATTCCGCAGGACAGGTGACCGTCCAGCTCGCTGAGCCGGACGCCGGAAAGTCGGACACAGCGGACATCACCATCGTCGCTCCGCCGCCGCCGGGCTTCGGCAACGTGGCTGTTACGGTGGATTGGCCGGGCCGCTCGCGCTACGTGCCTCCATATGCAAACTCGGTGGTCGCAACCATCGGCACGGAGACGGTGACCATCAATCGCTCTGGAGACGCGCCGTCGCAAGGCAACGCGATCTTCCCGAACCCGTTCCCTGTTAGCGGGAATCCGTACACGCTCGTTTTGGAAGCCTACACGCAAACCGACGGAGGCGGGACGAAGGTCGCGACCGCTTCGATGCAGATCAACGTCGTGGATGGTGAGACGCTGAGTCTGAACGTTACCGGCGATCTGGAGAGCGTGATTGACCACATCGTGATTGAGGGACCGCTCAACGTCCAGGTCAACGAGAGCGTGCAGATGATCGGCCATGCGGAGGATTCGAGCAATACCATCATCCTGCTGCCGGCCGGCGCAATGACCTGGAGCCTGGTTTCCGGTGGCCAGTTCGCCTCGATCACGTCAGACGGCCAGTTGCAAGGCTTGGCGCCGGGTGTAGCCCGAGTGCGCTTGGAGGAGCCGGGGGCGGGAGTGTTCGCGGAAGCGGACATCAACATCGTGAATCCACCGCCGCCCCCGCCGATCTACAAGATCCTGTTCACTCGCGTGGAGCTCGAAAACCCGGAGATCTACACGATGACTTCGGACGGCGACAACCGTACCAACGTCTCGAACTCGCCGGGTATCGACCGCACGGCTGAGTTCGACGCGACCGGCGCGAAGATCATCTATGCGTCCGATCGAGACGAGGGCACCGGCACGGAGATCTATATCATGAATGCCGATGGAACGAATCGTCGCCGGCTCACCGACTCTCCGGATGACGACACCGACCCTTCGCTCAGCCCGGATGGCAGCAAGTACGTATTCGCCTCGCGGCGGGGCGCCAACTGGGACCTATACATCGGGGACACCGCGGGTCTCGAACAGAACATCATCCAGATCACGAGCGATCCTGCCGTGGAGAAAAACCCGAACTGGAGCCCGAACGGCAACTTCATCGTGTTCACCTCGGACGTGAATGGGAACGACGACCTCTTCGTCTATGACGTGAACGCACAAACCATCACCCCGCTGATCACCGGGCCGTTCGACGACCGAGACGGGCGCTACAGCCCCGACGGCACGAAGATCCTCTTCACTTCGACTCGAGACGGAAATGCCGAGATCTATGTCTACGACATCAACACGATGACGACCACTCGTCTGACCTTCAATCCGGCTGCCGACGAGAAGCCGGTCTACACGCACGACATGCAGCGGATCCTGTTCGTCTCGGATCGCACGGGGAACCGCGAGGTCTTCATCATGAACGCCAACGGCACAGCGGCGACCAATCTGACGACAAACTCGTCGGAGGACACAGACCCGCACACGCCCAGGCTTCCGTAGTCCGCATCCTCCCCTGCCGCGTGTGCCAAACTGCGCAGGGGAGGACGGAACGATGTCGGAAACCATTGCTGCTTTGCTCAAGGAGGGGCGCCACTTCCCTCCGCCGGAAGAGTTCGTCGCTCAGGCGAATGTGAGCGACCCGTCGGTCTACGATCGCGCGAACAGAGACCCCGTCGGATTCTGGTCTGAATGGGCGAACCGCCTCGATTGGTTCGAGCCGTGGCAGAACGCACTGGAATGGGAGCCGCCGTACGCGAAGTGGTTCACGGGCGGCAAATTGAATGCCTGCTACAACTGTGTGGACCGCCACGTGCTCAACGGGAAGGGCGATCGCGTCGCTCTCATCTGGGAGGGGGAGCCCGGCGAGGTCGTTTCCTGGACGTACGCCGAACTCCAAGCGAAGGTGTGCCAGATTGCGAACGCGCTGAAACAGATCGGCGTGAAGAAGGGAGAGATCGTCTGCCTCTACATGCCGATGGTGCCCGAGATCGTGGCGGCCATGCTGGCCTGCGCCCGAATCGGCGCCCCGCACAGCGTCGTCTTCGCCGGGTTCAGCGCGGACTCGCTGCGGGATCGAATCAACGATGCCAAGGCGGTCGCCGTCCTGACAGCCGACGGCGGATGGCGCAGGGGCAAGGTCCTTCCCCTCAAGCAGGTCGTGGACGAGGCGCTTGCCGAGACGCCGTCCGTTCGCAACGTCATCGTTCTCGAGCGGCTTGGAGAGGAACACCTGACGGTCGAGTACAAAGAGGGGAGGGATCTTCGGTGGAGCGAAATCGTGGATCGGCAGCCGACCGAGTGTCCTTGCGAGCCCATGGACTCGGAGGATCTGTTGTTCACGTTGTACACGAGTGGCTCGAC
>RFHN01000097.1 GCA_003695835.1 Armatimonadota bacterium | reverse complement strand
TTCCAGTCGTGATAGGGCGGGTGCTGCGGCTTCTTGACCGGGTTCTTTCGAAGCTGGTCGAGGAGGTAGTCGATCGCCGCGTCGAGCTGCGGGTCCATGCCGCGCGACACCTTGTCCGGCGTGTTGTCCACCTCGATGTCCGGCGGGACGCCGATGTTCTCGACCACCCACTTCGGGCCCTCTGGCGACATGTCCCAGATCGCAAACTGGGGCGCCGTGACAGCGCCGCCGCTCATCAGGGGGTAAGAGCCGCGGATACCGACGAGGCCGCCCCACGTCCTCGTTCCGATAAGCGGCCCAAGGCCCATCTTTCGGAAGAAGTACGGGAAGGCGTCTCCACCCGATCCGCCGTAGTGATTGATCAACATGCACTTCGGCCCGACCAATGTGAACGGAGTCCGAAAGTCCGCCGGCGGACGCGCTGTCCAATAGGCAAGCGGGCTCGCGCCGAGCGTTTGAACGAAGAACGTCGGGATGAACCCACCGCTGTTGAACCGCTCATCTACAATCAGCGCGTCCTTCTCCGTCTGCGTTACGTACATCTTGTAGAACTCGATGATGCCGTCCACCGAGGTGCTGGGCACGTGCACGTAGCCGATGCGGCCGCCTGACCTCTCCTCGACGTACTTGAGGTTCCGGTCAATCCAGTCCGCGTAACGGATGCCGCCTTCGTTCCCAACCGTTCGGACGACGACCTTCTTCGCGCCGTCGAGCGTTGGCTTGTCGTTTACGGTGAGCTCGACAAGCCGTCCAGCCTTGCCTGTGAGAAGCTCGTAGACATTCGTGACACCGGTCACCCGCTGGCCATCAATCGCGACGAGGTACATGCCTTCCTCGACTCCCAGACCGGGCTGGTTCAGGGGTGACACGCGGGCTGGATCCCAGTTGTGACCCTTGTAGATCTTCTTGATACGGACGCCATCGCTCGTCGGCTCGAAGTCCGCTCCCAGAAGCCCTACGTTCATCGGCTCGGCGACGCTCGAAGATCCAGGGATGACGTAGGCGTGGCCGGTTCTCAGCTCGCCGAGAAGCTCTCTCAAGAGGTAATCGAGATCGCTTCGGTCGCCGAGATGAGGAATCCAAGCCGCGTACTGCTCGCCGATCGCCCGCCAATCCAAGCCGTTCATGTTGGGCGCCCAGAAGTGGTCCCTTTCGTACCTCCAGGCATCCCAGAACGACTGCTTCCACTCCGCGACCGGATCCACGCGCGCCAGCATGTCCGCCGTCGAAACCCTTCCCTGGCCGACTTGGGCGCCAGGACGAACCGGCAGCACTCCGACGAGGCCGCCCGGCGCCAGATATGCGAACTTCTGGAAGTCGGGCGTGAAGTCAATCGAAGCGACGCCGGAGATGAGCGCGCTGGAGGATCGGTTGTTCAACGTGTAGATCTGAACCGTGCCGTTGGCGTCGGCGTAGATCACCCGACCGCCGGGGGCGGCAGCGATCAACGCGTACATCTGGCTGGGAGGCAGCGGGAACATGAACAGCCTTCCGGCAATCCCCTCCCATACGGGATTCGTGTCCTTTTCCTGCTTTGCTTGTTCTTGCTGTCCCTCTTGCTTCTGCTGCTCTTGACCGGACTGCGCATTACCTGGGTCCGAAGGCTGCTTCGCCTCCGACTTCCCTTCGATCGGGTTCTTGGGAGCGAACGGAGATTCGATCTCCGGCCGCAAGGTCCACCCATAGATGCGCTTCGTGTTTTGCAGAATGAAGCTGAGGTCAATGAAACCTGCTCCGATCGTGGGCGCGAAATCGCGATCCGAGACGAAGAACAGGTACTTGCCTTCCGCATCGAAGATGGGCATGGAGTCGTTGAACCGCCCGTCACTCAGCTTGTACTCTTTGCGGTTCGCCACATCGTACACGTAGATCTGCTGGATCCCATTCGTCTCACCCTTCGCGTAGGCGAGCCACTTCGAATCAGGAGACCAGGAGACCGGGCCGAACTCCGCATAAGGATCGAGCGCGACCCGTACCTCGCTCTTCCCTTCCACATCCACGACCCAAAGCGCCGCGTCCGCATCCGTGTAGACGAACTTCTTGCTGTCCGGCGACCACACAGGCGGGTTCTTCATCCTGAGGTTCTCGGACGTAACCTGGGTCGGTTCCGCCGACAGATCCGCGGGGATGATGTAGAACTGCTCTTCTCCCGATCGGTCGCTCAAGAACAGAATCGTCTTGCCGTCCGGGGACCAGGTTGCGAACTTCTCGCGCGCGCCGGGCGTGTTGGAGAAGTTGTAGGTTACGCCCTCCTCGGCGGGGACGCTAAACAGCTCGCCCCTCGCCTCCAGCGCGAGGCGCTCTCCCTTCGGCGACAGGGAAAGGGACGCGACTTGGGAGCCAACGTTCAGGACTCGGGGCCGACGATCCAGCTGGTCGGACAGGATGCGCACTTTGATCTCGCCGATCTGGCCGGTCCGCGTGTCCATCTTCCACAGGCGGGCGTTTCGCTCAAAGACGATCGTTCCCGTTCCGTAGCTGGGCCATTTCACATCAAAATCACTAAAACTCGTCCACTTCTTGATCTGTCCGCTCTTCGTGTTGTACGAGTAGAGATTGTAGCGGCCGGTCGAGTCGTTCGCATAGAAGACCTGATCCCCTACCGCCATCGGCCAGAGGTACGCAGAGCGGTCGTGGGGCATCTCCCAATAACGATTGGTTTCGAGATCGTAAAACGAGATGAAACTCTGAAGGCCGCCGCGGTACTGCTTCCAAGCTGCGTTCTCGGTGGGCATCCGGTTGTAGGCGATCGTCTTGTTATCGTCCATCATGGACGCCAGCCCGCACTCACCGACCGGCAGCTCGACGGGCGTCCCCCCGTTCGCCGGCACTTTATAGAGAGTGAGGAAGCGACCACTGAATGCGGAGCGACCGCTTCGGAAGAGAATCCCCTTCCCGTCGGCCGTCCAATCCACCATGACGTCCGGCCCCGGGTGGAAGGTAAGCCGTTTGGGGACGCCTCCGTCGCTCGGCATCACATAGATGTCCACGTTGCCCTCGTACGCCGCCTGAAAGGCGATCCACTTGCCGTCTGGGCTGAACTTCGCGATGCCCTCCACGCCCTCGTCATTCGTCAGCTTCCGCGCGATTCCGCCGTCCAGGCTGGAGAGCCAGAGGTCGCCGGCGTACGTGAAGACGACCTTGTCCTGGTAGACGTCCGGGAACCGGAGCAGCCTGCCGTCCTCCGCTTGGAGGGATACCACTGCAGCGATGGCTAAGAGTGTCGAAACCATGGGCGCCAGGCTACCCGACCCTGCCTCGCCTATTCCGCCACTTGGCAAGGCTGTGCTCGGTAATATCCGCCCTGTGATGACTCCGTTTGTGAATTTGTCGGAAGAAGAACAGCAGTTTCTGTGCGACGTTCGGAAATTCGTGGACGAGTACGTCTTTCCCCAGACGCGGGAGTGGGAGAAGGACACCTTCCCTGCCGACATCTGGAAGCGCTGCGCGGCGTTGGGTCTCACGAGTGTCGTCTTGCCCAAAGAGTACGGTGGCCGCGGGTATTCGTGCGTCACGTATGCGGAGATGTGCCGGATCCTCGCCCACGGAGACCCGGCGCTGGCGATGAACGTCGCTGCAGTCAACGCGCTCTGCGTCGCGCACTTCGAGAAGTTTGCGAACGACGAACAGCGAGCGAAGTATCTCCCTTCGATCCTAAACGGCGACTGCCCGCTCGCGTGGGGGCTTACCGAACCGCTCGCCGGAAGCGATGCCCGATACGTACAGACGAAAGCCACACCGATTCCCGACCGGCCGGGATACTTCCATCTCAACGGCGAGAAGATGTTCACCACGAACGGCGGATTCGCGGGCCTCATCATCGTGATTGCGCGCCTGGACGAAGAGAACCTCAGCGCCTTTCTGGTGGAAAAGGACCAGCCGGGAGTGATTGACAAGGGTCGGATTGAGACGGTCGGCGTCAAGGCGTCGTACACATGGCGATTCGAGATGAAGGACGCGATCGGCTGGCACACGCCCGGCTCGTTCGAGGACGTCATCTCGTTGCTCTATCGCGGCCGTGTCGGGATTGGTGCGATGGCGCTCGGCATCGCGGAGAAAGCTTTCGAGCTTGGCAAGGCCTATTCCAAGGAGCGAGTTCAGTTCGGACGGCCGCTCGCGAAGATGCAATCCGTGCAGAACATGATTGCCGACTCTTCGATGGAGATCGAAGCGGCGCGCCTGCTGGTTCTCAAAGCCGCAGCGATGTACGACCGTGGCGAGCCCATCGTCAAGGAAGCTTCTCACGCGAAGCTCTTCGCGAGCGAGACAGCGCGGAACGTTACGAACCGAATGCTCCAGATCTTCGGCGGACGCGGAATGATGCCCGAATACCTCATCGAGAAGCTCTGGCGCGACGCGAAGCTGACGGAGATTGGCGAAGGCGCCAGCGAAATCCAGCGCCTGATCATCGCCAAGCAAGAGCTTTCGTAGTTAGAACTCTTTGACGATCAACGTGTAGTGATCCGTCCATCCTCGCGAGTTGAGGTGATGGAGTCGCTTCACGATTTCGTACCGCTTGCCTTCGTGGTGAATCAGCACATCCCCCACTTCCGGCAGGATCTCGAAGTGGCACTCAAACACCACTTCATCCGTCCCTTCCAAGACCACGTAGCACTTCAACGCCTCGGGCATCCGTCTCACCTCCCTTCCGGGTTGCCATCAGTATAGCGCAGAAACGACGAATCGGTTGCGAGGTTGTGGCCTACTCCGATCGGAGAGCGACGATCGGGTCGAGGCGGGACGCGCTCCACGCAGGAAATAGCCCGAACACCATGCCAACGGCTGCGGAGAACAGGAGCGCGCCGAGTCCCGCCAGCCACGGGAACGCTACCGGAATCGTTAGGTCCGCAGCCAGCTTCAGCAAGAGCGCCCCGCCGTATCCCAGCGCCATGGCGCACAGCATCCCGATCAAACCGCCGACCAGCGAGAGCACCGCAGCCTCGACGAGGAACTGAATCAGGATCGCAGCCCTTTGCGCGCCCACCGCCATCCGCAAACCGATCTCACGCGTCCGCTCGGTTACAGAGACCAGCATGATGTTCATGATGCCGATGCCGCCGACGAGCAAGGAGAGAGCGGCGATCGCGGCGAGCAGAATGCCAGCAGCGCCAACGATCGCCTGGAACAGCTCCAGGAAGCTCTGGCGAGAGTCCACGCGGTACACGGGCCGATTGCCGCTCTTTTTCATCATGACCCGCCACACATCGTCCATCGCTTGGCTGACTGTGTATCCCGGCTTCGGCTTCATGGTAATCATCCCGATCTGGTCACCGCCGATCCATTTGTTCAACGCCGTCGAAAGCGGGATGATCATAGCTCGCCCGACCGACTGACCCAGGAATTCCATGTTCTTCATGAGGCCGACCACTTCAAAGGAAAGGCCGGAAACCGTGATCCGCTTGCCGATCGGATTTTCCTTTCTAAACAGGCGATCGCGAAGGTCCTCGCTGATGACGCAGACGTTCGTCCGCCCCTTGTGATCCGCTTCCGTGATCGCTCGCCCCTCGAGGATCTCGTACCGGTTCAGCTCTTGGAAACCTTCGTCTCCCGCCATCACCGTAACGGAGCGCGCCTCTTGGTCTCCGTATCGGACGGTTTGCCCATTGAGTTGGATCGCGCCGCTTGCGACGCCAATGGTCTCGCACCGGTCGCGAATGTACTGAATGTCGTCGAGGGTCAGACCTTCGATATCTCCAAGCGACTGTCCTCTCATCCGCCCCTCCGGCGCGTACACCAGAAACAACGTGTCAGCGCCGAACTTCGAGAACTCGTTATTGATGTACAGACGGAACCCGGTGGAGATCATCACGATCAACGTAACGCTCATGACCCCGATGATCACGCCGAGCATCGTGAGAAACGCCCGGAGTTTGTGCAGCCGGAGCATCGCGAAGGCGATGCCCACCGACTGAACGAAGACCTGCCACAGGTGCCGTGGTCCCGACATGCTATTGGCCGCCGCCCCCGTTTCCGTCTCCGTTTCCCGAGTCGCTCTCTTCCTCTGGACCGGCCTGCATGAAACCACGACGGGATGGGCCCGTGTACGGAGGTTTCTCCAACCGCGCGCCTTCCGAGACGCCCTCGAGCACTTCGTACCACGTGGAGCTACGAAGCCCAATCTTCAGGCGCGTCTTCTCCGCTTTCTTGGCGCCGTCCTTCCGCACCATCACAAAGTAGCCTTCGTCGTCTTCGCCGACGTACTCGATCGGGACGCGTACAACGTTCTTTCTCTCGTCCACTCGGATCGTGCACTTTGCCGACATGCCCGGACGGATCCGTGGATCGCTCTTATCCAGTTGGACCTCCACCTTGTATCGAACCACGGCGTCCCCTCCGCCAGCCTGTCCCGTCGCGGCGGACGCATCGCTCGCGGGCGCAATCCGCGTGACACGCCCTCCGAAGACCTCGTCCGGCAAGGCGTCAATCTCCACCGTGGCCGGCATCCCGACCTCGAGGCGCGCGACGTCAATTTCGTTGATGTTGAGCGTTACTTGAAGCGCGCCCAGCTGAGCGATCTGCACGATCGGCGTGCCCCCTGAGAAGCTGCTTAACGCCGCGACCAGCTCGCCTTCCTCCACTAACTTTCGCGTGATCACCCCTGACATGGGCGCCACGATCTTGGTTTCGGAGAGTTGCCGCTGAGCGTCGGCCACAGCACTCCGGATCTGATCCGCTTGGGCGCGGGCTTGGGCAAGAGACGCTTCCTCCATCTTGATCCGCCTTAGGTCCTCTTTGGCTTGCTCGAAAGCGGCCTTTGCATCCAAGTAAGCCTGCTCCTTGTTCTTGTCGAGATTGGCTCTCGCCTTGGCCTGATCGTAGGCGGCTTGGGCGGCTGCGACGGCTTGCTCGGCGTTCCGCAGCTCGATGGCCTGGCGCGAGGCGAGGCGGTCATAGTTCTCTTGGGCTGTTCGATAGGCGGCCTGGCTCGCCTCCATCTGGGCGCGCGCGTTGTCCACGTCGCGCTGCGCTACATACCCTTTCTGTAGCAACCCGACGAGGCGCTCGTAGTTCGCCTTGTCGGTTTCTGCTGCCGCCTTCGTCCGTTGAAGGTCGGCTTCCGCTTGCACTCGTTGCTGCGGGTGCGTAGTGTTCTTGAGCAATTCCAAATCGCGCTGAGCCTGCTCGAGGTTGATCTTCGCCTGCCGGAGGCTCGCATCCGTCAGGGCCGGTTGGTTCTCGTACTCGCGTTTCGCCTGGATGTACCGGGCTTCCGCCTGCTGTAGGGCGGTCTCCATCTGTTTGCGGGTGAGCTGGACCGACTCGAGAGATCGCTTGGCCCCAGCCTCTGCACTGCGCAGTTGGGCGGTCGTCTGCTCGAGCTGAAGCCGGATCTCTTGAGGGTCGATCTCCGCGATGAGCTGCCCTTTCTCAACTCGGTCCCCCTCTTGGACGTAGAGCTTGGCAATCCGTCCGCTCACTCGGCTCTTTACCTCCACGTCCTGTACGGCTTCGATTTTGCCGGTCTCAATCACCGTGATCTCGATGTCGCCACGGTCCACGACGTGGCCCGAGCTCGTCGGTGTAGTACGCTTGAACGAACAGCCCGCAACCGCGAGTGTAAACGCCAAAACTCCTGCAATCGTACGCATGTCCAAGAACCTTACGCGGAAGCGCCCCTAAATGTTGCACTTCCTCCGTCCGTAAAGGAAGTGGCGCGCCCGAAGGGATTCGAACCCCCGACTTCCTCCTCCGGAGGGAGGCGCTCTATCCGCTGAGCTACGGGCGCGTCCAGTTAATCCAGTATGGCACATCGTGCCGGCCAAAGAGAAGCCCCGCGCGGCGCGGCGCCTCGCGGGGCACGGAGGAACACAGGAACGCTTAGTTGAGCGGAACCCCCAGGCTTCGGAGCAGCGCCTTCTGCTGTTCCTCGAACTGCGGGTTCGCACCCACCCACTTCTGCTTGAGCTGAAGCGTCTGACCGTCCAAGATCATCACGGTCGGGATCGCATTCACGCCAACGAGCGAAGCGATACCGGCTTGTCCGCGCGGAGTCGGATCGTGATAGACCGGGTAAGTAATGCCCTTGTCGCGAATATTGCCCTGCATGGCGTCCCACTCGTCCGAGATGTTCACGCCGATGAACAGCACGTCGCTGTCCTTCGTCGCCTTGTCCATCTCGACGATCTTAGGAATCACGCGCTGGCAGGGTCCGCACCAACTCGCGAAGAAGTCCAAGTAGATCGCCTTGGCCTTCCCCTTCAAGTCGGCCAGTTTGACGGCTTTACCCGTCTTGGCATCCTTCAGCGTGAAGTTCAAGAACTTGTCCCAGTTCGCCTCGGGCGCCTGAGAGGGAGCCGTTGAGCCGCTTTGGGAAAATGCCGTGGGCGCGTAGAACGACAGTGCAGTGAGCGAAGCAACCGCAACGAGGGCCGTTGACATCAGTTTTGTTTTCATACAATCCTCCTTACGCCCCGTCGCCGGGGAACGTGTACTGGGTTAAACGTGCGAACGCGCCGCCAGAGTTCCCGAAGCGCTACACTTGACCCTGCGGGGTCGTGATCTGAAAGTCACTAAAGCCGTGCTCAGCGCCTTCGCTGACCTGAACAGAATCGACTCTCCCGGGGCCTGCCTCGATCCTTTGGATGAGCGCAGCGAGAGTCTCCGCGTCCTCATGCTCCAGAATCGCTTCCACTCGTCCGTCTGGCCGGTTCCAGACGCGACCGCGTACACCCAAGCGCTGCGCCTCCCGCAGAACGAACGCGCGAAAGCCAACGCCCTGAACGAAACCGGAAACGACGATGCGACGACTCGCCACAGGCAGATTCTAACCCGATCAGCCGAGAACCCTGGAAGTGACAACGACGAACTGACTGCGAATCTGCTCGAGGATGTCAGCACACCCGTCTTCACCGAGATCGTCCAAGATCCTCTTCACGACCTCCGAAG
>RFHN01000096.1 GCA_003695835.1 Armatimonadota bacterium | reverse complement strand
TAGTAGAATTATCCGTATGTCAACCGACGCCGCCCAACCGACTAAGCTGTCGGCGTTCCGCCGTTACCGCGGAGCGATCCTCTTCACGGCCACCGTGTTAGTGGTTCTCGGCCTCTGGTTCGGCGGCAACTACCTCTACGCAGAGTGGCGCGTGGGCAGTGTACAGTTCGAGCCTCTGCAGCCGGGCCGCGTAAATCTCTTCGGCGTGGAGTTGGCGGGGGAGCAAATCGTCGTCGCCAACGGCATCGCCATGCTGGTTCGCGGCGGGATCAACGAAAAAGCCAAAGAAGGGGAGGGCGGCGAGATGGACACGGCGGTCGGGCCTTCGATTCCGATCAAGGCTCTCGTTGGGGCCCTTCAAGGCGACGCCGAGAGGCTCTCCGAACTTCTCGAATCGCTCAACGACTTGGATCCCGCTTCCTTCCCTCCGAAAGACGTGATCTGGGAAGAAAAAGACCTCCGCGCCGCGCTCGAGGGGGACGAAGCGCTTCGTTCGAAGTTGGAGTACCAGTTGGGGACGACGCTGGCGGGTGCGCCCGCTCCGCGCATCAATCTTGGCTACCTGCGGACGGGGATCTACGTTCGCTTGGAAGTGCCCGTCCGAATCAAGACCGAGGGAGGCGAGCGCACCGTTGTCGGCCACGTGCGGGTGCGGTATCAGACGCGTCTCGCGCAAGAGGTCCTCAAGAAACCGGTCGTCGGGGAGCGGGTGGAGGTGTCGAACGCGGCTCTCTACGGCGCCGTGCAAGAGGTTTGGTCGGAAATGTCCAAGTCTCCCGAAGATGTCCGCGCGTCACTACTCCGGATTCTCAGCGAGGACCGAAAGAAGCGCTACGCCGCGACGGCGGAGCACCTTTTGGAACGAGTTACCATTCTCGTCACCGAGAACCAGATTCGGGACGCAAACCTCACCGAGTACCCGGACCCAGTGCGGGACCGCAACCTGTACTCACTGCAACTCAGCCTCACAGACGAGGGCAGACTGCGCTTGTGGCAGTACACGAGGCGCCACGGAAACCCTCAACTTCTGTTCGCAGTGGACGGCGTCGCGATCGCCGCCCCAATCGTGCAGCATGAAATGAAGTATTCTGTAGCCGAAATCCTCAACGTCTCGGACGAGGTGGACGCCCGAAAAGCCGTCCAAGTCATTAAAGGAATCCATGATCAGACCCCAAAGACAGCCAACCAGTAAGCCCTCCATCGGCATGACTGCCGCCCTCTTCGCAGGGATCTCGCTGCTTTTCGCTTGCGGTCCCAGCCAACCTCCCTCGGCGAACAAAACGCCGGGGGCGGACGTGGAGACATCCGCACCCGCGAAAGGATCCGCATTCGACCTACTTCCCCTCAAACAAGGCAACCGGTGGACCTACGAAGTGGAAAGCACGACAACCGATGCAAGAGGGAGCGTGCTCGCCGTCGGACTGCGCACTTGGGAGGTGGAGTCGGTCAAGGAAGGCGACGGATGGAAGGAAGCGATCATTAAGGAGTTGACCGATCAAGGGGAACTGGTGAACACCTACGACGTGCGAGTCACCGCAGACACGATCGCATTCAAGAGCATCACCCAAGGGGGCAAGAAATACACGATCCAACCGCCGCTCCCGATCTGCAAGTGGCCGATGAAACAGGGAGAGCAGATCCAATGGACGGGCACGGGAATTACGCAAGACCCAAATCTCAAACTGAAAACAACGATCACCTTCCAGGGTGAAATGGAAGTAGACACCGCCGAAGGAAGGGAAAAGGCGTATCGCGTCGAGATCATCAGCGAGCCTGCGGACGGAAGCAATTCACCGGCGTCGCGAAGTATCTATTGGTTCAAGCCGGGCGTGGGCGTCGTCCGAAACGTGGATACACAGCTGGGAAGGAACATGGCCCGAAAGACGATTCTCCGACTCAAAGGAGCGACGATCCAGTGAGAAAGGCTTGGCTGCCCACCATCTCGCTGCTCGTCCTCGTCGCGCTGGTCGGATGTCAGAAGTCCGAGGCGCCGAAGGCAGATTCAACGGATGCGAAGGCGGATCAAGTCGTCACGGAGATCCCCAGCGAGCTGCTCAACGAGGGCGCCCGGGTTTTCGGCGCTCCCTGGAAGACGGAGCAGCACTACAAGATGACGATCACCGGCCCCCAATCGCAGACAGCCTTCCTGGTTCGCCGAGCTGAAGTCAAGAAGGTGGGAGACGCTGTGCGAGTCGTCTTCACAAACATCGGAGGGCCACTGCACGGAAACACCGACACCTACGAATTGCGGCCGGATGGCGTGTGGGCGATTGGGCTGAACAACGCCGAGTTCTCGCAGGCGTTCATCACGTTGCCCGCGGAGATGAAGCCCGGCTACACTTGGACCTACAAGGCCACGATCCAACAGGGCGGATCCGAAACGATTCTCGATGTGAAGGCAGAGATCGTCGGAAAAGCGGACGTAACCGTCCCTCTCGGCACGTTCAAAGCGTGGAAGGTCGTGACAACGGGCAGCTCGACAATCAACGGGATGACGCAAACGCTCAAGGATGTAATCTATTATGCGGAGGGAGTTGGGATGGTGAAAGACGAGATGACCCTCGCTCAACAGCAAGGCTCGAACTCCGTCGGAACAACGATCACCATGGAGGCTGTGCCGGCGCCATGATCGCCTGGGTCGCAGCCGCCTGCCTTGCCGCGGCGCAAACGCCGTCCGCCGAGTACTTCCCCCTGCGTCCGGGTCTGAAGTGGGAGTACGACGTCGTCGCCGATCCGGGGTTGCTCGCGGTGCGCCAAACTCTCGTCTGCGGGGAGCCGGTAACGATCCGAGGAGCCGAGGCGATCCCCATGCAGTCCATTCTGGACGGCAAGGTCGCTCAGACAAGCTACTACGCGAAGCAGAACGGTTTCTACACCATCGTCGCCCTCGAGGAGACAACGCCACTGGGTCGTCCGATCCCCGTCCTGCCCATCGAACCGAAACGCGGAGCCTCGTGGGAGTACGACGGCGGTGTGCCGGTGCTCACGGAGCTGACACCGTTCCGATTCAAAGCGCGCGTCGAGGGATTTGAAGAGCTCGACGTTCTCGGGCAGAAACGTTCCTGCGTCAAGGTCCGATTCGACGCCACGACCGGGCGCGAAGTGGCGGTCATGCAGACCGTAAGCACGGAGTGGTACGCTCCGGGAATCGGGTTGGTGAAGAAGGTTCAAGAGGTCAAAGGGAAGAACGGCACCAAAGTAACGATGGAGCTCGTCTCGTTCGAGGGAGGCAAATGAGAGTCGCTCCGGCAGGCATCGTCGCGCTCGCTTTCCTCTGCGGCTGCACTTGCGGCGGCCCGAAAATCGGGGAGACGGTTGACTACAACCAGGAGTTCTTTCCGGAACAATGGAAACATGCGCCCGTGCTTTGGCAGGTCGGCGATCTCAAGGCGGACGCGGCCGTCGAACTGAAGACCGACGGACAAAAGCGCGAGATCGCGATCGTATACGAAGGGAAGGTCGTTGAGCGCGAGGGCTATATAGCCAACACGAAGGAAGTAGCGCTCGTTTATTGGATTGACCCCGCAGAACGATTCGATCCGCCGATTCCGCTGCTCAAGTTTCCCATGCCGGTAGAGAGCGAGTGGGAGTGGAAAGGCAAGCACATCATCGGACCGCGCGAGCTGGACGCCCAAGCCAAGATCAAAACATCGAAGGACCGGCTCGAACTCGCGATCGGATCCGTCGAGGCTGTGAAGGTCGTGGTAACTTTGAAAACGCTCGACGGGTCGGGAAACGAGAAAGAGCGAGAACTGCGGTTCTGGTTTGCGCCAGGGCTGGGGCCTGTACGGAGGGAGTACGGAGTCGGTCAGGTCCGAGAACCGCGCCGCGCGACCGAGGCGGAAACTCGAGGAGGAGAGGAAACGAAGGGTGACGGTTGAACAGGCTGGCGTTTCGATTCGACAACAGATCGCCAAGGCAGTCGTCGGACAGGACCGATTGGTGGACCTCGTTCTCTCCGCCCTGTTTGCGGACGGCCATGTGCTGCTCGAGGGCGTCCCTGGCGTGGCGAAGACCCTACTCGTTCGCTGCCTTGCCAAGACGCTGAACCTCACGTACCGACGAATCCAGTTCACCCCGGACCTCATGCCCAGCGACGTCATCGGCACGAACGTCTTCAACGCCAAACTCGGGGAGTTCCAACTTCGCAAGGGCCCGATCTTCACCTCCGTGCTGCTCGCCGACGAGGTCAACCGCACGCCGCCGAAGACGCAAGCGGCCCTCCTCGAAGCGATGGAGGAGCGCCACGCGACCATTGACGGGGAGCGCCTCCCCATGCCGTACCCGTTCATTGTCTTCGCAACCCAAAACCCGATTGAGTTCGAAGGCACGTATCCGCTTCCCGAAGCCCAACTCGACCGCTTCCTGATGAAGCTGGTCGTGGACTACCCGTCCGCAGAGAACGAGCTGGAGATCCTCAACCGGACTGCCAAGGGGTTCCGCGCACAGAATCTCGATGAGGTCGGTATTGAAACCGTCGTAGACGAGCGCCAACTGGCCGAACTTCATGCGGAGGTGAGCGCGGTCACCGTCGAACCGCACATCCTCGAATACGTCAACCAGATCGTTCGGGCAACGCGGGATCACGAGCACATTCTCGTCGGAGCCTCTCCGCGCGCGGGAATCGCGATGTTGCTCACCGCCAAGGGTATGGCCGCCCTGCGTGGCAGGAACTTCATCACGCCGGACGACGTGAAAGAGGTCGCGCTCCCCGTCTTGCGCCACCGCCTTCTGCTCCGCCCGGAGGCTGAAGTCGAAGGAATCACGGCAGACCAAGTAGCGTTAGGCCTGTTCGAAGAGGCGCCCGTGCCGCGATAGCCTGGGTAGAATGCCGCGCATCCGAGGAGAACCACGTTGGAGCACGTCGTAGTCAACCTAACCGCCCAGTACGAACAGACGAAGGAGCCGTGGATTTGGCGCCTCTCCCGGGACTTCAACCTCAAAGTGAATATCCTCAAGGCGAACGTGGACGAGGATTTCGGCTGGATGCAAATCGAACTCATTGGCCCCCTCGAAGAGGTGCAACGCGCCATCGCCTGGCTCCAGACGACCGGCCTCCGGGTGGACCCCCTCCAGCGCAGTCTTGGAGCCTGACACCCCGAATCCGCTCCTCGAGCCGTATGTGCCGGACGGCTTCGAAGCGTTTTGGCAGGCTCTTTGGGAGAGCGCCCGCGATGCGCCCCTTTCCTATAGCCGCGCTCCCGCGCAAGCGCGTGACCTTCCGCACCACCAAATCGAGACGATCGTCTTCCAGGGCGTCAGCGGAATGGAATTGCACGGCTGGATCGCAATCCCGCGCGAACTGCAGGCCGAGGCGCCGGCGTTCCTCTGGATCCCTGCCTACGGCCGGTGGTCGCACCTGCCCGACCCTTACAGCACGCGCGAGGGCTTCGTAAGCCTCTCGTTCAACGTTCATGGCTTGCCCGCGTTCCATGAGGAAGCCTACCGTCCTGAGCGCGGCTACTTCGCCGATGGCATCGAAAGCCCGGATACCTGGGTGATGAAGCGCATCATTCAAGACGTCTTTCTCGCGGTGCGCATCCTGGCCGACCTTCCCGAAACCGACGGTCATAGACTCTGTGCAGCCGGACTCAGCCAAGGCGGCGGCATGGCGCTATGGGCCGGCGCGTGGTGCCCGCTGGTCCAATGCGTCGTCGCGGACATGCCGTTCCTCTCCGCCATGCGGTCGGTTTTCAGCAAGCCGATCTATCGCTACCCGCTCAAAGAGGTCGTGGACTTCTCTCAACGAAGCAGAGTCCCTATGGAGCGCATCCTCCACACGATCTCTTACTTCGACACCGTCAACCAGGCGACCCGCTGCCGCGTCCCGACCCAGGTCTCCTGCGGCCTCAAGGACCCCGCCGTCCGGCCCGAGACGGCGCGGGCAGTCTACGATCACCTCGCCACCACGCAGAAGCGCTTCGTCGAGTACCCCGGGGGACACGATTGGGACCCCGACATGCTGGAGAACAACCGAGAATGGATGAACTTGAATCTTTCTCTTCCTTAGACAAAGAGACGCTGCTCCAACACTTGGGCGAGGAGGAGCGTCCGTTTGGCGCCGTCGTTCCGCCACTGTATCAGAACTCTCTCTTTACTTTCGAACGAGCCGCAGACCTCGAGAAGGTGATGCTCAAAGAGTCCGACGCGTACCACTACACGCGGATCGCGAATCCGACGACGCGCCTTGCAGAACGAAAGATCGCCATGCTCGAAGGGACGGAAGAATGTCGCCTCTTCGGCAGCGGCATGGCGGCGATCTCCGCTGCGATTCTTTCCGTCGTCGCTCAGGGAGACCACGTGGTTTGCAGCACGGCGGCCTATGGGCCAACCCAGAACTTTCTGCGGGAATACATGCCCAAGTTCGGCGTCGCGACCACGTTTGCGGACGCCACCAACCTGCAAGCGGTGTCCGAAGCGTTTCGGCCGAACACCAAGCTCCTGTACCTCGAGTCGCCCGGCTCCCTCCAGTTCGAGATTCAAGACCTCGAAGCCTTGACGCAGCTCGCTCACGAACGAGAGGCGGTTGTCATCGCCGATAACAGCACCGCGACACCGATCTTTCAACAACCCGCGCGGTTTGGCGTAGACCTCGTCGTCCACAGCGTTACCAAGTATCTGGGCGGCCATAGCGACATCGTCGCCGGTTGCGTTTGCGGCTCACGGGAGAGGCTCGAGGCGATGACATGGCGTGAAGTGCAGTTCTTCGGAGCCACTTTCGATCCGTTTGCCGCCTGGCTGCTCACACGCTCCCTCCGGACGCTCCCGATTCGGATGCAGCGACATCAGCAGTCGGCAACCGAGGTCGCGCTATTCCTGCGCAGCCACCCGGCGGTCGAGGTGGTGAACTATCCCGGCCTGACCGACCACCCTGCCCGCGCCCTCATCGAAAAGCAGATGACGGGGGCGAGCGGGATGCTCTCGTTCCGACTCAAGAACTCAAGCAAGGCGATGGCCTTCGCGGTGTGCGACCGGCTCCAGTTGTTCCAGATCGGCGTTTCGTGGGGCGGGCACGAGAGCCTCGCCATTCCGGTTCCGCTGCTTGACGGCGAGACATGGGTGATACGTCTGTCGGTCGGCCTGGAGACCGCCTCCGACCTCATCGAAGACCTCCGCCGAGCGCTGGACGCCTTGGGCGGGTAGTTCCACAGCCTGCTGTGGGGGGTTCACACCGCTCGCGAGCCGCTTCATAACGCCGCTTCGCAAAGGCTCCGCCGAGCCGGCAGCCAGCCCCGCTGGGCGGGGGGAGGCGCTACAGGGTCGAGCGACGGTGCTTCTTGCTGCGCTCCTCGACCTTGGCCGCCATCTTTTTCTTGAAGTCCTCCAGTTTGGCGGCGAGGCTCGCATCGGACGTCGCCAGAATCTGCACGGCGAGGATGCCCGCGTTGCGCGCGCCGTCCACCGCCACCGTCGCAACCGGAACACCGGGCGGCATGTTGACGGTACTATAGAGCGCGTCAACGCCGTTGAGGGCGCCGCTCGCCAGGGGCACGCCGATGACCGGCAGCGTGGTATGCGCGGCGACCACGCCGGCGAGGTGCGCTGACATTCCCGCCCCCGCGATGATCACCTTCAGCCCTCGGTCGCGCGCCGTCGAGACCCACTCGCGTACCCTGTCGGGCGAGCGGTGGGCGCTCATGACGTCGAGTTCATAGGGGACGCCGAACTCTTTCAACACAGCTTCCGCCTGCTCCATCACCGGCAGGTCGGAGTCGCTTCCCATGATGATCCCAACCATGTTCGGCGGACTCTACCCGACGGGGTAACCTCCGCCGCGTTATGAACCTTGCAGAGAAGCTTGCCGCCTATTGCGCCAACTTTCCGCCTCGCGACCTGCCCAAAGAGGCGATTCACGAGGCGAAGCGGCGCGTGATTGACTCGATGGGGTGCGCCATGGGCGCCTATCTCGCCGACCCACCAAAGATCGCCCGCGAACTTGCTCGCGCTGTCTCCAGTGACACCCTCGGCGCAACCGTCATCGGAACCGCGCACCAATCCTCTCCCGAGCTTGCCGCCTTTGCGAACGGAACGATGTTCCGATACCTCGATTTCAACGACACGTACCTCAGCAAAGAGCCGGCGCACCCGTCCGACAACATCGCCGCCTTGCTCGCGATTGCCGAGGCGTTCGAATGCAGCGGTCAGGAACTCATCGAGGCGATCATCCTCTCGTATGAGATTCAGTGCCGCTTGTGCGATGCCTACTCGATCCGAGCGAAGGGATGGGATCACGTAACTTATGGCTCATTTTCGACGGTGGCCGGTTGCGGTCACCTGCTCGGGTTCGACGAAACGCAGTTCGTTCACGCTTTCGGCCTCGCCGCCACACCCAACAACGCGATGAGAATCACCCGCGCGGGTGAGCTGAGCATGTGGAAGGGCTGCGCTTTTGCGAACGCGTCGCGAAACGGCGTCTTTGCCACGTTGCTCGCGCACCTCAGCATGACCGGCCCCGGCCCGATCTTCGAAGGGGAGATGGCGTTCTTCGATCAGATCTGCCGCGGCGAGACCTTCGACATCGAAGTCCTCGGCGGCGAGGGCGGCGAGCCGTACATGATCAACCGCACCTATATCAAGAAGTACCCCGCCGAGTATCACAGCCAGAGCGCGATTGACGCCGCGCTGGAGATCGTGGAAGAACACGGTGGGCCGCTCGACCCCAACGAGATCGAATCCGTCAACATCGAAACGTTCACCGCGAGTTGGGAGATCATCGCCAAGGATCCGGAGAAGAGCCGCCCCAAGAGCCGGGAAACCGCGGACCACTCCATCCAGTACATCACCTGCGCGGCGCTCGTGGACGGACATATCTGGATGGACTCCTTCGAGCCGGAGCGCTTTACCGACGAGACGCTGCTGGACGTCGTCGCCCGGACCACGGTCGTCCCGCACGAACCCTACGACCTTCTTTATCCCGAAGAGGGCATCCCGAACCGCATTACCGTCAGGCTGAAGGACGGGCGCACCTACACGAAAGAAGCCGTAGCCCCGCGAGGCCACGCCTTAAACCCGATGAGCGACGACGAGGTTGTCGCCAAGTTCCGCCGAATGGCTGACCCCATGCTTCGGGACGTCCAGATCGAGCACGTCCTCGAGGAGATGTGGAACCTGGAGAAGGTTGAGGACCTGAACGAGCTTGTGCAAGGCTTTGTCGTGTAGCGGCGTAGAGTAAACTAAAGGTATGAGCACCACGGTAACCCTCAAGAGCCCGGACATCCATTGCGAAAGCTGCGCGAAGCGCGTCAAGGACGCGGCGCAAGGAATCACCGGCGTGACGAACGTCGAAGTGGACATCCCGGCGCAGACCGTCCAGGTCGAATTCGACAGCCCTGCGAGTGCGGAGGCGATCGCGTCGGCTCTCGAAGAGGCGGGATTCGACGTGACTGAATGCAAGTCGTAATCCTACTGGCGGGTCTCGCGGCAATCGCGGGCATCTACGCCTTTTTCTTCGCTGGGAAAGAGAAAGAGGCGTCCTCGGATCGTTCCTCGAAACCGTCCGCTACGGGGCGCGAGGTCGAGCTCGACATCACCGGCATGACGTGCGCCGCGTGTGTGGCACGCGTGGAGAAGGTCCTCAAGCGGGTGGAGGGAGTTGCGGACGCGTCTGTGAACCTCGCATCCGAGAGCGCGGTCGTTCGCGCCGCTCCCACGGTGCCCCTTGAGAGGCTGATCGAGGCGGTCGAGAAGGCGGGCTACGGCGCGGCGCCTCACCGCGAACAGGCATCGGACGAGGACGAAGCAGAGCGCGCGCGCCAGATTCGCCTTTCGGGGATCCGGCTGTTGCTTGCGGTTGGCGTCGGCAGTCTGGTCGTGTTGACC
>RFHN01000095.1 GCA_003695835.1 Armatimonadota bacterium | reverse complement strand
CGACGATCGGTCGGAGAAATTTGTGCTGGTCTTTGTCCAAAACCTCTACGATATCGCCCACCATCGGGCGATCCAGAAGACCCGCCACGCGTGGCAGGAGGTCCTTCCCCGCCATGTGAGCGACGCCGACGATGATCTCCGCCTCGCGCCCCAATTCCGCGACGAACGGCGCGAGGGCGTCGGCGGGCGGGATCTCGCCTTCGAGTCGAAGGATTCTGCTTGCGCCGAGGTCGGTCGCCGCGTCGCCGGCGGCATCCACGAGCGTGAAGTCGGCTTCGATGGCCTGGCAGAAGGCGGCCAGCGCTTCGGCGTCCCCGGGATTGAGTGCGATGGCGAGGACTCGGCTCATCCGTTCAGCACCCCCTTCTCTTTCAAAGCGGCGATGAGTTCGTCCACGCTCTCGACTCTTCGCCCCGCCTGTCGCGGCGCGGGCGGCCTGAGTTTGAGGGTGTGGACGCGGCATTCAGGCTCCACTCCGAGGTCGGCGAGCGGGATCTTCTCAATCGGCTTCGACCGCGCCTTGATGATGCCTGGTAGGGCTACGTAGCGAGGCTCGTTCAGGCGCAGGTCGGTTGTGATGATGCAGGGCATGGGCGCCTCGAGGGTTTCCTGTCCTGCGTCGGTCTCCCGAGTGACGCGCGCCTTGCCATCCAGCAGTTCCACCTTTGCGGCAAAAGTCATCTGCGGGAGGTCGAGCAGCGCGGCAAGCATCTGTCCGGCTTGGTTCGCGTCATCGTCAATCGCCTGTTTGCCCATGATGACGAGGTCGGGCGATTCCTTTTCGAAAACCTTTTTGAGAATCTTCGCCACACCGAGCGAGTCGAGGTTTGCTTCGGTCTCCACGAGGATGCCTCGATGCGCTCCGATGGCGAGCGCCTTGCGGAGCTGTTCCTCGCACTCCGGTTTGCCGATGGAGACGACGACGACTTCGGCCTCTCTCTGTTCGCTGATCCGAACGGCCTCTTCGACTGCGATCTCGTCGAAGGGGTTGATTTCGAACTTGATCGCCGTCGTGTCCAGGCCGGAACCATCCGGCAGAACGGAGACCTTTGCGTAGGGGTCGGGGACTCGTTTGACAGGGACTAAGATCTTCATGGCGTCAGTTGTTCAAGGGTTTTCCGGTTTCGAGCATATGTTTGATACGGTTTTGGGAGAGCGGGTTTCCGATCAACTTGAGGAAGCCCTCCACTTCGAGATCCAACGCTTCCTCTTCGGAGGTCGCCTTGGTGAAGACGTGTTTCACTTGTTCCGCGATATGGGCGCCGTATTCCGTGATCTCGCCCTTCTGCCTTCGGGCTTCGATCTCTGCCTCGATCATGCCCGCGAGCGGCGGAGGTGCCGGTTGCCACTCGTTCGCCGCGGGCTTGGTCGGCGCCATGTTGACGGCCGTGTGCAGCAGGAAGTCCGGGTTGATGAGGAGCGCATCCGTATCTCGGAAGAACGGCGTTCCTTCCGCTGCGCAAGCGGGAACCTTCTGCCCGGTGCCGAGTAGGAGCGCCGCACGCACCATCTCTTTGAGGTCGCCTTGCGTGCGGAGCCTTGCGAGGGCGGTCCCTCCGCCAGCCGGGATCAGGCCGACGAGCGCCTCCGGGAGGCCGACCAGAGCCTCTGGATGGAAGAGGCAGCGAGAACACCGCATGGCAAGCTCCATGCCGCCGCCCAGGCAAAAGCCCTCGGCTGCGGCGATGCTCGGGACGGTTTCCAGCAATCTCCCCACTTGCTGAAGGCTTCGGATCCAGCCCTCGATCTCTTGAAACTTCCCTTCCTCAGCTGCATTGAGAAGAACCGTCAAGTTGAAGCCGACGGAGAAAGAGCGGCGGTCGCCGGCGAGTGTAACGCGCGCGCCCGGATGCGATTCGATGTGCTTCTGAAGCCCTTCGACGAGCCAGGGGTCAATGGCGTTCATCTTGGTCCGGAATTGGAACAAGAAATGCCCGTCGGCCACGCGTCGAATCACAAAGCCGTCGCCCGAGAGAACCACGGGCAGCTCTTCCGCTGCCATCGTGCGAGGGTCTTTCGGAAGGGTTTCATGCGCTTGGGATCGGAAGTCATAGTCACGCCCGTCCACGTAGAACTTACCGACCTGCTGCATCGGCTTCGCGGACATGTGGGGTTCGAGGGCATCGTAGCCGATCGCGTCGGCGAGTTCGAAGGGCCCCATCTCCCAACCCCAGCCCCATTTCATGACATTATCGAAATCCGACACGCGAAGGGAGATCTCCGGCCCCACCTCCATCGCATACTGCAGGGCTGCCGGAATGTGAGCGCGGACGAATTCGCCGACTTCTCCCTTCGATTCCAGCGCCTTCCTCAAACGTTCACCGAGCGGCAGCTTCAGCCATTCGTCCAAGCCCGGCACGTCGGGCGGAGCGATCGGGCCGTACTCATAGGTTCGAAAGTGCAAGTGAAGGAAATCGTTGCCCTCGCGTTTGTAGTAGCCCTGGCCAGCCTTGTTACCGATCCAACCCTTTTCAATCAGTTTGAGCACGGAGGGGGGCGGCTCCAGGACATCCCTTCGCGGATCGTGCTCGCACCGCTCTCGGAGATGGGAAGCGATATCTTCCATGATGTCCAGGCCGATGAGGTCGGCCAGTCGGAAGGTCGCCGTCTTCGGCCGTCCAATGAGAGGGCCTGAAATCGCGTCCGTGAGAGGGACGCTGAAACCCAAACGGTCCGCGGTGTGGATGGCGTGATACAGACACCACATTCCGTATCGGTTCGAGATGAATCCAGGGGTATCCAAAGCGCGCACGACTCTGCGCCCGACCCGATCTTCGAGGAATCGCTTGGCCGTATCGAAGTGCTCGAGGGATTCGGGGGTCGGGATCAGTTCGACGAGCTTCAGATAACGCGGAGGATTGAAGAAGTGCGTTCCCATGAAGCGCTCTCGGAAGCTCTCCGATCTGCCCTCGGCGAGCATTCCGATCTCGAGCCCACTCGTGTTTGTCGAGACCATTGCCGTTTCGGGGAGGACCTGCTCGAGCTGCTCGTACAGCGCCTTCTTCACGTCCGCCTTCTCGACGACTGCCTCGCACACCCACTCGGCGTGGCGGATCAGGTCGAGGTCGTCCGTAATCGAAGCGGGCGTAATGCGCTCGGCGCTCTTCGGAGTGTAAAAGTGGGGAGGGCGGGAGTTCTTGGCTCGTTCGATCGCTTCTGCCGCTTGTTCTTTCGACACGTCGTATAGCAGGACGTCGAAACCGAGGTTGGCAAGATGGGCCGCGATGCCGGTGCCCATGGTGCCCGCGCCGAGGACCGCGACGCGCTGAGTGTTGATCCAAGAATCGTATCGCATAACGTGGCGGGACGATCGCCCGGCGGAGAATACCCAGCCTTATCGGCGAGGGATTCTCGAGTGTTGCAGGTGGCAGATCGCTACAGCGAGAGCGTCGGACACATCATCCACGACCCGAAGGTCCTTCAACCCGAGCAGCCGGCGCACCATCTCGCGAACCTTCGGCTTGCGGGCGGAACCACTGCCGGTCACGGTCATTTTCACCGTCGAAGGCTTGTACTCGACATATTCGATTCCCCGTTGGGCGGCAGCCAGGGAGAGGATTCCCGCAGCCTTCGCAACCGCCAACGCCGTGGTTCGATTGGCGCCGAACCAAAGTTCCTCGGCGGCGATGACTTCGGGCTTGCACTCGTCGTAGACGAGCGATACGGCGTCGAACAATCGAACCAGCCGGTCCGGCCAATCCTCCGATGGGTCCGTCTCGATCAGGCCCCAGCTTTCCGCCTTCAACTCGCCTCTCTCTCGCCGCACCAGGCCCCAACCGATCCGGCCGTACCCGGGGTCCAAACCGAGAACCCTCACGTCCGCTTGAACCTCCGCATGAGTTCCTCCCAGGACAGAGTGAGCACGATGGGACGCCCGTGGGGACAAAGGTAGGGGTTCTCTGTCGTGGCCAGGTCTTGGATCAACTTCTCCATTTCCGGGAGCTCGAGCGGGTCTCCGGCCTTGACTGCCATCCGGCAGGCTGCCGTCGTCAGCACCTTCTCCCGAATCGTTTCCGGCATCGCCTTCCCCTCCGTTTCCACGAGTTGCTCGGCGATCTCCCGGAGGACCGGTCGGTAATCCCTGCTTTTCAACCCCGCGGGGACGCCTCGAACCAAGAAGGACGTTGCTCCGAAAGGCTCGAGCTCAAAGCCCGCCTCGCGCAGAAGATCGAGGTGCGGGTGGAGAGCGGTGGCGACCCGTTTGTCGAACTCGGCCGTCTCCGGGCTGAGCAATCGTTGAACCTCTGTCTTCTTGCCCTTCAGCCCCAAGAGGTACTCGTAGAGGACGCGCTCATGCGCCACGTGCTGGTCCACCAGAGCCAGGCCCTTCCGCGTGGAGAGAACGATGAAGGTGTTCTGCACCTGGCCGAGAACCCGAAGATCCTCCAGAAGCTCTTGGAACGGCATCCGTTGGGACGGCTCGGGCGCTTGGGACCGGAAGAGGTCAGGCTCCACTTCCGCCAGCTCGACCGCTGTGGCGGTCCCGCCCGACGCGGGACGGAACAGTAGACTCGGCTCCGGTGCGCTCACGCGGAGCGAGTTCGCCGCCGAAGGCATCATCCCGTGGTGGTGCAACGCCGACTTGATGGCGAGGCGGACGGCGTCGAACGCCGCTCCCTCGCGATGAAACTTCACTTCGGTCTTCGTCGGACTGACGTTGACGTCCACCTCGCTCGGGTCAACGATCAGATCAAGCATGACGATGGCGTACCGGCGCTCGGGCGTCAGGTCCCGATAGGCGGCGTCGATCGCGGCGTAGAGCGCCTTTGACCGAATCGGCCGGCGATTGACAAACAGCATCTGGTGGGTTCGCGCGTGCCGATTGACGTGGGGCGGGCCGACGAAGCCCAGCGCTCGGATATCCGACACGGTCATGTCTACCTCGGCGAGGGCGGAGACGAGATCCGTTCCCCAGACTGCTGCCAAGGCCTCCCTCAGGTCTCCGCTGCCGCTCGACTGGAGAGCGACCTCGTTCCCTAATCTCAACGTGAATCCGACCTCCGGGAAGGAGACGATGTAGCGGGAGACCAGCTCGACGACCCGAGCGGCTTCCGTGGAATCGGACTTGAGAAACTTGAGGCGCGCTGGGACGTTTCCAAACAGGCGCTCGACGCGCACTTCGGTTCCCTTTCGCGCGGCGACCACCTCTTCAGCGGTCACGTTTCCGTACTCCACTCGAAGGCGGTATCCCTCTCCGTCCTCCGTGGCGGTGGTGAGGGTCATCCGGCTGACGCTAGCGATGCTGGGGAGCGCCTCGCCGCGAAATCCGAGGCTTGTTACTTGAAGAAGGTCGTCTACGGATCGGATCTTGCTGGTGGCGTGCCGTTCGAGAGCGAGCTTGGCATCCTCGGCCGCCATGCCGCAGCCGTCGTCGGCTACGGAGATCCATTCCTTGCCCGCCCCGCGCAGGGTGATCTCGATCCTGCGCGCGCCGGCATCCAACGCGTTCTCGATCAGCTCTTTGACGACGCTGGCAGGCCTCTCCACCACCTCGCCGGCCGCGATCTGGTTGATCGTCTGCGGGTCGAGAAGCTGGACACGGGGCACGGCTTCATCTTACCGGTTCCCCGCCGTCGGGCTTCTGACCCTTGCGGTAGGGTTGAAGATTGGGTAAACTGGCCTTTCCCAACTGGAGCAGCAGTATGGCGAAGATCTGTCAAGTCAGTGGAAAGAAGGGCATCAAGGCCCGTCACATTCGGCACCGCCACTCTGGGCAGTGGAAGTTCCGGGCGCCGAGGAAGAACCGCGTACAGCAAGTGAACCTGCAAACGGTTACGATTCAGACGCCGAACGGCAAGGTTCGACTCAAGGTCGCTGCACGCGTCCTTCGCCATCCCGATTTCATCAAGGTCGTTGCCGGTGAGAAGCCGATTCCGAAAGAGTGGCTGAAGAAACCGACTTACGAGTAGACCTATCCTGGTAGTACCTCCCTAAATCCAAAGAGCGCTGACAATCGGCGCTCTTTTCTTATCGTTCGAGTCGTCTTCGAGCCCAGATTCGGAGCACGATGGCGACCGAGTTGAAGAGGGCAAGCACGACAAGCAGGACGAGGATGCCCGCCGCCGCGTTGGCGTGGAAGGCTTCTTGGGGGCGCGACGCCCAGTTGAAGATCTGGATGGGAAGAACGGTGAAGCCGTCGAAGGGGCTCTTGGGAATGAAGGCGACGTAGGTGAGCGCGCCGATTGTGATGAGGGGCGCCGTCTCGCCGATCGCTCGCGAAAGACCGAGAATGACGCCGGTCAGCATGCCGGGCAAGGCAGCGGGCAGGACTTGGTGCCGCACCGCCTCCCAGGTCGTGCTGCCCAGCGCGAGCGCCCCTTGCCGGTGAGACTGAGGCACAGCTCGAAGCGCCTCCTGGCAAGCGGTGATGACCATCGGCAAGATGAGCAAGCTCATCGTCAGTGATCCGGCGAGGACCGAGCGGCCGCTCGTGTTCGCAAAGCCGAACGCCTGCCCGCTCGTAATCGGTTCGAGCATTCGCACGAAGATGGCGAGGCCCAGCAAGCCGTACACGATGCTCGGGACGCCTGCGAGGTTCGTGATGTTGATCTGAATGAAACTGGTGAGGCGATTTCGTGGCGCGAATTCCTCGAGGTAGATGGCACTGGCGATCCCAATCGGAACCGTGAAGAGCGTAACGAGTCCCATCAGCCACAGAGTCCCGATCAACGCGCTGTAAATGCCTGCTCGCTCGGCTTTGCGAGAGGGAAAGCTCGTGAGGAACTCCCAATCGAGGCGGTGCAATCCATCGCGGAGGACGCCGTAGAGCAGGGCAAGAAGCGCGAGAACGCCAAAGACCACTGCAACGAGGCAAGCGAGAAGGAAGAGGCGCTCCACAACGGCGCGACGCCATTCGCGCGGCGCCGTCAGCAGCTGAGCAGTTTCGTTGGGGGTCGTCTCTCCGTTAGGCATACCTTTGTCGGTACCTCTTGACCAGCCACGCCGCTAGCAGGTTCATGATCAGCGTAATGACGAAGAGCGTCAAGCCAACGGCGAAGATCGTTTGGTATTCCACGGTTCCATGCGGCGTGTCTCCCAGGCTGGCTTGGACGATGTAGGCGGACATCGTTTGGATGCTCGTGAGGAAGCTCAAGGTCATCTTCGGGTCCGCGCCGGCAGCGAGTGTCACCGCCATGGTCTCGCCGACGGCGCGTGAGAATGCGAGCAAGAAAGCCGACATGACGCCCGACAGAGCGCCGGGGATGACGATTTTTCGAATTACCTCGCCCTTGGTTGCCCCCATCGCCATGCCCCCTTCCCTCAGCTCGCGAGGCACGGCGCTCAGCGCGTCCTCGCTCAGCGACGCCACGATGGGAAGCGTCATGATCCCCACGACGATCGCCGCGCTGAGCGCGTTGAAAATCGGCAAGTCCGGAATCCGCTGCTGGAGCAGGGGAGTAATGAACGTGATCGCGAAGTAGCCGTAGACGACTGTGGGAATGCCGGCCAGGACCTCGAGAATCGGCTTCAGGGCGTTGCGGACGCGGGGCTTGGCGTACTCGCTGAGATAGATCCCCGCCAGCAACCCTAAAGGAATCGCAACGGCGCCAGCCCCGACGGCAACCAGCAGCGTTCCGTTCAGCAGCGGCAGGACGCCGAATTTCGGTGGCGCGAACCGCGGAGCCCACTCCGTCCCCGTGAAGAACTCGATCGGCGACACCTTCGCGAAGAACTGCACAGACTCCGAAACGAGGACATAAATGATTCCGAAAGTCGTTCCGATACTGATCAAGGCACAGAGGAAGGTTGCGGCGCGAACGATTCGTTCTCGCCACAACCTTTTCCGTATGAAGACTCGGTCCTCTGTTCCGATCAATGTCGTTCGTTAGGATTCTGCCTTGAGTAGGTCCTGCAAGCGCACGCCTGGCTGCGAGCCCTTTCCATGGAAGACGGAGCCGGTTACTCCGTTTTGGAACCTCTTGAGCGCCAGCTCGTACAGCTCGTCGGTCAGCGGAATATATCCGACCTCCTGCACGAGAGACTTCCCTTCCGTGAGATAGAACTTGACAAACTCCTGAATCTCAGGCCGAGACGCCACGTCCGCCCGCACGTAGATGAAGATCGGGCGGCTCAACGGCTTGTAGGACCCGTCCATGATTGTTTCGATGGATGGGGTTACGGGGCCATCGCCTCCGTCAATCGGCACAACCTTGAGCTTGTCCTTGTTTTCGACGTAGTATGCGTAGCCGAAGAAACCGAGGGCGTACTTGTCGCCGGCGATACCGGTTACGAGCACGTTGTCGTCTTCGCTGGCCATGAAGTCCTGGCGTGCGGCTCCTTCCTTTCCGTTGATCGCTTCCGTGAAGTAGTCGAATGTTCCGGAATCGTGACCCGGGCCGTACAGCTTGATTTCGACGTTCGGCCAATTCGGGCGGATGTCGCTCCATTTCTTCACCGTGGAGCCGGGTTCCCAAATCTTCTTGAGCTCCGCGACTGTCAGATGGTCTACCCAGTCGTTCTGGGGATTCACGAGGACCGAAAGTCCATCGAACGCGATCGGCAGTTCGATGTACTCAACTCCGTTCTTCTGTGCCAACTCAACCTCTGAGGGCTTGATCGGCCGAGAAGCGTCGCTGATGTCAATCTCTCGGTTGAGGAACTTCTTGAAGCCGCCTCCAGTCCCGCTGATTCCAACGGTTACCCGAACGTTCGGATACTTCGCTTGGAACTCCTCGGCGACCGCTTCTGAAATCGGAAACACCGTGCTGGAACCGTCAATCGCGATGGAACCGGAGAGATTCGCCGAACCCCCACCGCTGTCGGATCCGCTGGGACTGCCACCGCCTTGGCAGGCCGTCCCGAGCACGGCTGCCACAAGAACGCCGAACACGACACCTGATGTAGTTGTGAGTTTCATCTCGGCCGGTACCGTACCGACGAATCCCGCTCTTTCGCAAGGTTCTTAACCGAAGATTAACTGAGCCGGTACCGGCGGCGGAGCGTGGCTCGGCTGGGCTGAATCCGATAAACTACGCTCTGCATGTCACCCGAACTCACTCTGGCGCTCGAGGCCGTGCAAGAAGCGGGAGACCTCGCCCTCAAGTATTTCACCCAGGCGCTCACCGTCGAGCGGAAGGGCGACGACTCGCCCGTCACCGCGGCCGACCGCGAGGTGGAACAGTTGCTTCGCGAGCGGCTGACCCGCCGTTTCCCCGATTACGGAGTTCTGGGCGAAGAGTTCGGGGAGACAGACCGCGACGCTGAAACGCGCTGGATCATTGACCCGATTGACGGCACCAAGTCCTTCATCTTCGGCGTACCGCTGTTTGCGAACCTCATCGGCCTGGAGCGAAGGGGGGAACCCGTTCTCGGCGTGGCGCACTTCCCCGCTCTGCGCACGACCTTCTGGGCCGAACGGGGAGAGGGGGCGTTTCGGGACGGCCATCCGATCTCCGTAAGCGACTCCGAGGACCTCTCACACTCTCTCATCGTGTGCGGGAGCCACGCCGCGTTCGAGATCTACGAGCGGGCGCGCGGCTTCCGACGACTGGTCGAGCAGGCCTTCGCGACAAGAACCTGGGGAGATGCGTATGGACATTGTATGGTGGCAGACGGGCGCGCCGTCGCCATGATTGACCCCGTCGTGAAACCGTACGACATCCTTCCGATCCTTCCGATCGTCGTGGAGGCGGGTGGAGCGGTAACGGACTTCTCCGGCGCCGCGTGGGACTATCATGGCGAGGCTATCTCAACGAACGGCAAAGTCCTTCCGAAGGTCGTCGAGGCGTTCCGATGAGGATCCTCGGCGTGGATTACGGACTGAAACGGATCGGGCTCGCGGTTGGCGAAACCGACGTCAACATGGCGTTTCCTCGCCCGACGCTTGCGGCATCAGGGCAGGCGGAACGAGACGCGGCGGCCATCGCGGAACTCGTTCGAGATGAGGGCTTTGACCTCGTCGTGCTTGGTCTGCCGCTCTTGCCGTCCGGAGAGGAGGGCGACCAGGCCCGCATCGTGCGCTCCCTCGGCGACGCGCTGGAAGCGCTCGGCGTCCCAATCCGATACGTGGACGAGCGCGGGACAACTCGGCAAGCGCACTCGACCCTAAGCGAGATCAAGGCTTCCAAACGCAAACGGTTAGTGGATGGAGAGGCCGCAAGAATTCTGGTGGAGGAGTTCCTGCGCGCCGCCCAATGAAACGGAAGAGGGTTTTGCTCTGGCTGGGAGCGTCGCTGCTGGCGGTCGTCGTTGTCTCTTTGCTCGTTCTCAACGCCCTGCTCCAGCCCATGAAGCGTGAGGCTTCCGAGCACCTGATTCGAATCGAGGACGGCGACACGCTCGCGAAAGTCGCGGATCGGCTTGAATCGGAGGGCGTGCTCCGAAGCGCCTCAGCGGCACTCTTCGTTCTCAAGATTCGCAGGCAGCCGATGGACGTTCGCTCGGGCACGTTTGCCGTGGACGCCTCGCTGCGCGGAGACGAAATCCTTCGGCGGTTGACGCAAGCCCAACCGATTCGCCAAATGGTGCTGATTCGCGAGGGCCTGTGGGCGGAGGAGATTGCCAGACTTCTGGAAGAGAAGAGGGTTTGCTCCGCGGAGGAGTTCCTCCGGTTAGTCGGCGAACCCTCTCGTTTCGAGGGCGATGTCGAGTTCCCCCTGCCTGAGGACAGCCTGGAGGGTTATCTGTTTCCGGATACGTACGACCTCCCGCCGCTGCTCGGCGCGGAGCGTTCCATACGAAGGATGTTGAAAGCGTTCGAGGCGAAAGTCTACAAGCCGCTGGGACGCCCGAAAGAGAGCGAGTTGCGGAGATGGGTTATCATCGGTTCTCTCATCGAACTGGAGGCGATGCACGATGTCGAGCGGCGGAAGATCTCGGGTGTCATCGCGAACCGTCTGGCCAAAGGGATGCCGTTGCAGATTGACGCGACCGTTCTCTACGCGCTCAAAGAGAAGCGGAGGTTGAAGAACTCGGATTATCGAGTCGAAAGCGAGTATAATACCTATCAGATCCTTGGTCTTCCACCTGGGCCGATCTGTTCGCCCGGCGTCGCCTCGATCCGCGCGGCAGCGAATCCCGAACGGCACGACTATCTCTACTACGTGGCGAGACCTGACGGATACCATGCGTTCGCAACGACCTACGCAGAGCATTTGCGAAACGTCCGTATGAGAAACGCGGGGACCTTGAAGTAGGATGTCGCATCGTCGCCGTTCCCTCATTGAAGGTCAGCCGGTAACGGATCGCAGCCGGGTGCCGTCTGGCCTTCGGCGGTTCTGCCCGGATCACCACGTTCGCTCCGTCGCCGAGATAGACCCGCTCCATCTTCGCGAAGCTGGAATCGAAGCGGTCTTGCTCGATCTGGATAATACGCTCGTGGCGTGGAAAGGGCACGAAATCCCGGACTCCACACGAGAGTGGGTCCAAAAGTGCAAAGAGGCAGGATTGAAGCTGTGCCTCGTGAGTAACACAAGAAACGCGCCACGTTTGGAAGCCCTCAGCCAGGAACTGGATGTCCCATACGTGCGCGCCAAGATGAAGCCCTCGCGCCAAGGTTTCATGAGAGCGCTGGAGAGGCTGCAGGTCAAGCCCGAACACGCGGTGATGGTCGGCGACCAGCTGTTCACGGACGTGTGGGGAGCGAATCGGATGGGAATGCGTTCGATCTGGGTCGAGCGAATTCATCCGCGCGAGTTCGTGGGAACCCGAGTGAGTCGCATGGTAGAGCGAATCCTCTTGCGTTGGCTGCGAAAAGCCTGGGAGGAAGGATGAGGGCCGCCCTGTCCGCTCTAAGACCGCGGCAATGGACGAAGAACCTCTTGGTCTTCGCCGGCCTGATCTTCTCGGGAAGATTCAGCGATCCGGAGAGCGTTCGCATCGCAGTCCTCACGTTCGCTGCGTTCTGTCTCGTTTCGAGCGCGGGGTACTTGGTGAACGACGTGGTGGACCGCGAGCTGGATCGCCAACATCCAGAGAAGAGACACCGAGCGATCGCAAGCGGAAGGCTCTCGGTTTCTCTGGCGCTGATCCTCGCGTGCGCACTGTTGGTTCTGGGCGGCGGCGCGGCTTGGGCTGCGGGCATCGGCGCGCTGGGAAGCCTGGCCTTTTACGCCGCCAACCAAGGGTTCTATGTCTTGCTCGCGCGGTCCGTTCCGATCCTGGACGTATTCGTCATCGCTATCGGATTCCTGATCCGCGCGGTGGCCGGAGCGGTCGCTTTGTCCGTCACGATTAGCCCTTGGCTACTGCTCTGTACGCTGATGCTCGCTCTGTTCCTCGGTTTTTGCAAAAGGCGACATGAGTTGCAGCTCGAGTCGAACGCTCGCCCCTCGCTGGAGGGCTACTCTCTCACCGTCACCGACCAGTTCATCGCGATTACTGCGGCGTGCACGGTCCTCACTTATAGCCTCTACGCCATCCAGTCCGAGACGGCTCAGCACCACGCTGGGCTCTACCTAACGATTCCCTTCCCGTTGTTTGGCGTCTTCCGGTATCTGCAGTTGGTGCACGCGAAAGGCGAAGGGGGCAACCCGGACGAGACTCTGATCAGAGATCCTTGGATCGCCGGCACGGTACTCGCCTGGATTGCGGTCGCCCTACTGGTCATGTCGGATCGCTTGGGAGGTCTGCTTTGACGCTTGCGATCCGCCAATTCGTCAAGTTCGCCATCGTTGGAGCGATGAGCACGGCGATTGACTGGACGACCCACTACTTGCTGTACGGCGTTTTGGGCCATCTATGGAATGCCAGCATCCAGTCGTTCGTTCTCTCCATTGCGCCGGGCTTGGAGAACCCGCGATTCGATGCCGCATTCACGGTCTTCAAAGCCGTTTCCTTTTGCTTGGCGACCCTCAACGGCTTCTACTTCAACCGGCGCTGGACCTTCCGAATTCGCGGAAAAGAGGACGCAGGAAAGCAACTCGGAAGATTCTTCCTCGTTACTGGCACCGGCATGCTGATCAACGTTTTCGTTGCGAGTCAGGTACACGCGGGGCCTGGCGCCTCGACGATGAACTATCTGTTCTCGCTTGCTTGCGGCACTGCAGCCGGCATGTTTTGGAACTTCTTCGGACACAAGTACTGGAGCTTCAACACTCGTGCAAAAGAGCGTGCATTGGACTGAAATACGAGTGACAACGTCGGGCGTCTCCCTTGGCGTCGTCGGAGACCCGATCGAACACTCGCTTTCGCCGAGAATGCACGAAGCCGCGCTTGCAGCGTGCGGAATCGAGGGGAGATACCTCGCGATCCGCGTCGCCGAGTCCGAGTTCGAGGATGCGATCGCGCACTTGGCCGCGTGCGGTTTCCTGGGGCTGAACGTCACGCTTCCGCACAAAGCGGCGGCAGCCGACATCGCCACGACGGACGATCCCATCGTGCGCGACATCCACGTCGCAAACTGCCTGCTGCTCGTAGACGAGGTCCGATGCCGCAACTTCGACGTGCCGGGCTTCCTCGCTCCGATCGCCGACCTTTCTCCGAACACTGCGCTGGTGCTGGGAGCCGGCGGCGCAGCAGCGGCAGCCGCCTACGGCCTGCTCCGCGCGGGCTGGAGAGTGGTCATCTGGAATCGCTCCGAGCGCACAGGAAAGAGCCTTTGCGCTGCACTCGCTCCGTTCGGGGAAGCGGAGTTCCGCGAAGAACCGAACCCGGAGGACTGCGACCTCGTCGTCAACGCCACGCCCTTAGGGCTGAAAGAGGGAGACTGCCCACGGCTTGTCTGGGAGGCGCTCCATCCACGAGCGACGTTGTACGATTTGGCGTACCGCGCAGAGCCGACCAATCTGCTCCGGGAAGCCGCTTGCAGAGGCCTCACCACCGTGGATGGACGGGAGATGCTCGTTGAGCAAGGGGCGCTCGCGTTCGAGTGGTGGTTCGACCGGCGCGCGCCGCGAGACGTGATGCGACGCGCTGTCGGCCTCGAGTAGGCCCGCGCATCGTACAGAATCGGCTGTGCGCTGGAGAAAGGTCTCGGATCCTGGTGACCCGATCCTCTCGGAAGCCGGGGCGGCGCTTCGAGCCGGATCCCTCGTGATTGGTCCGACCGAAACCGTGTATGGGCTGTTCGCGGATGCGACTCAGACGGAGGCAGTCCTCGCGGTGTTCGCAGCCAAGGGGCGGAGGCCAGATCATCCGTTGAGCGTCGCCGTCGCCTCGGCGGAAGAGGCAAAGCGAACGGGTGTGGCTTGGGACGAACGAGCCGAAAGACTTGCAACCGCCTTCTGGCCGGGACCCCTCACACTCGTCTTGCCTCTCGACGCCGACGCGAAACTGGGTGTTTCCGATGCCGTACTCGGAGGCGAGAACACGCTCGGAGTCCGCGTGCCGGATCACCCGATCGCGCTGGCGCTCGTGCGTGCGGCTGGTCGCCCCCTCGTAGCGACCAGTGCAAACGAAAGCGGCAAGCCGCCTCCCTCCGATTGCAAGCAAGCGATCGAGCAGGTTGGGCCGTTCTGTGCGTTCGCCCTGGACGCCGGCCCTGCGGAGATGGGGGTCGCCTCGACGGTCATTACGCTCGCCGAGCGTCCCTTCGGCGTCATCCGAGAGGGTGGGCTCTCCCCCGATGCTGTCGCCCGCGCGCTCCAAGAGTAGGAACCTCGGCCATGCCTCTTATGGTAAACCAGGCGTATGCGCAGACGGGTCCTGCTTACCTTCGCCCTCATCTTTACAGCGCTGAGCGGTCTCGCTCAATCGGTCACGGTACTGAGGAACGCCACGATCGTTCCCGAGCCGGGGCAACGAATCGAACGCGCGGACATCCTGATCCGTGACGGCGTCATCGTGGACATCGGGCCGAACCTTACCGCCCCGTCGGTGGCCAAAGAGTTCGACTGCACAGGGTTAACGGTCTACGCTGGTTTCGTTCACCCGGCGCTCGCGGTCAGCGTGGATGAACTGGGAGCCGCCATCGAAAAGGACCGTGAGAACGACTCCCTCCCGAACGATCTCTGGAACCGGCGCGACAACCTGCTCACGCGCTACTCCCTCGCATCCTTCAGCGCGCACGAAGTTTCGACCTTGCGATCGTTCGCGGAAGCCGGTTACGGCGTCGCGCACGTATACGACCGACGCGGAGTCGTGGGGCCCAGGTCGGCGCTCTTGAGCCTCGCAAGCGGCTCGCTGAGCGGCGGCGCCATCTTGACGAAAGATGTCGCCGTGCCGATCTCGCTCAGTCGAGGCGGATTCGGTTTCGGGGCCTATCCGGGTTCG
>RFHN01000094.1 GCA_003695835.1 Armatimonadota bacterium | reverse complement strand
CAAATCGCCTGAGTCCCTTTCGGATCCGATCCTTCGCTGTGTCAACATACTTTGGCATAGTTGTTTACTCCGTGCACATTCTACCGGTTGCTTCGGCGAATCAGAACGCAGCAGGGACCCTTCTTAACCAATGTCTATACGCCCGGAAGCTCTCGGGCAAACGTCAGCGCGCCGACCCAAACCGCGCCAGCGGAGCGGATGGTGTCGGCGCACTCCCGTAGCGTCGCGCCCGTGGTCATCACGTCGTCCACTAACAACACGCGCCGACCCGCGACCTCCGGCGTCGCACGAAAGGCTCCCCGCAGGCTCATCGCTCTTTCCTTGCCGCGCAGCCGCGCCTGCTGGCGCGTGTAACGAATGCGAAAGAGCGCGTCTCGCCTCACGCGGTCTTGGGGAAAAGCGGAGCAAAGCAGCTCCGATTGATTGAACCCGCGCATCGCCATCCGGAGGCGGTGCATGGGTACCGGTACGATCAGGTCGGCGTCGGGAAATGCGCTCTCGAGGACGGGCAGCATCCGCTCGGACATCGGCCTCCCCAAGGCGACGAGGCGATGAAACTTGAGCCTTCGTACCGCAAGGCCCGCCGCCCCCTCGTACACGTAGGCCGCGCGTGCCCCGTCCAAGCCCTCCAACCCGATGCAGAACGGACAGTCTGCTGTCGGGCCTGTGCCGCACCTCGGGCAACCTCCGAGCCACGCTGGCACGAGTTTTGCGTCACACTCGGAACAGATGGGTGGCGTGTCGAGGTCGTAACAGAGGCAGCACTTCGGCGGTGCGACCACGTGTGTCAGCCCGTCCAACCAGGAACGTATCACCTTTTTAGAAAAGGCCCTCGAAGAGGCTGCGGCTTCTTGGGTCCAACGCGTCGAGGTCGCGGATCTCGAACCGTTGGCCGTCCACGCTGTAGATGTGCCACCGACCGGGCGCGACTTCATGGATCGAATCGCGGATCCCGCGAATGTAGAAACCGACGCGCCCGTGCGCCGTCATCACCTCCCAGCGCCATAGCGAGGCCTCCTGCACGAGCTTGTCAATCCGCTCGATTTGCGGCGTGAAGTACCTTCTTTCCAGCAAGGCCTGAAGAGCGCGGCGACTTTCCTCGTCGAGATTCTCGGGGTGGCGCAGGATGCCGATTTCGTTACCGTCCTCGTCGAGGAGGGCGACGTACTCCTCGGGGATCGTCAACGGAAAACAGCGAACGGCCTGCACGCGCTCGAACGTCTCGCCCTCGATTTCGCAGGTCGCGCGAACCGCATCGGGCGCTGGCAGCGTCAATCGAACCGTATTCTCTTCGAGGTATCGTAGCCGCACGGCGCCTACTATTTTGTCTGACTTGCTCCGTCTGTTTTATACGACGGGTAGGAACCGAGAAAGGAGATGCAGTTTCTGTCATCGGCGAGGGAGAACCGGCGAGTCCCCGTTCTGGTCGGGAACGGGCGACTTGCGACGTTCCTTGGGCCGAGCGGCTATCACGATGCGGGCGAAGAGGGAAGTCATCACCTTCAGGAGATCGTGCTGGCCGGCCGTCGCGGGCCCGGGCCGCAGTTTCCGCTCGTTTCCTTTGGCCGAGTGACGCGCGCGTTGCTCGTGGACGCCGAGGAGTCCGAGCCGCTCGAACGGGAGCAGACGCTCGATGTCCACGCCGCTAACGTGCTGAGTCGCCTCACGCACGACAAGGTTCTCGAGTCCACCCGAACCCTCGTCCTCCATCACCGGAATACGCTCATTTGGGACACGCGGATCACGAATACCTCCGACGCAGAGGTCGGCGTCGTGCTTCACCTGCGGTATCGGCTGGAAGAGCAGGAAGGGGTTCATTTTCGCTTCTTGGAACCCGACAACGGCAGCGCGACGATCCCGTACGAGCATGGATCCAATGCGGGCTGCGTCTACCTGTTGGCAACGGATGCTCTCATTCATCCGGAAGACGACGGCTACACGATCACGGTGTCGCAGAACCTTCGGCCGGGGCAGGCTCTTCGAGTCCGCCTCGCCCTGACGTTTTCCGATCGCTTCGAGTACAGCGAACCGTTCCGCTGGGAAGAGCGAGCGGCTGCCGTCGCGCGCCACGAGGCGGAGTGGCACGGTTTCTGGGATCGCAGTGAACTTATCACCAACGATCTGACCGTGGACGCCCTGAGGCTCATGAGCCTCTATACGATCGCCTGTCAGGCCACGCCGTGGAGCATTCCGCCCGTTCTGTGCCGAGAGCCGTGGCACGGCGGCGCATTTCACGACGAGCTGTATCCCGTTCTTGCTCTACTCGGCTCAGGCCACCATGAGATTGCGGAACGCCCGCCCTATTTCCGCCTCGCCTGTCTCCCGCGGGCGCAGCTGCGAGCCGCCGGACGGGGCGCCCTCTATCCCTGGAACTCGACCGAAGACGGGGAAGAGCGCGATCCCGTCGGCCCGTGGTACACCGAGAGGCATCACTTGGGAGCCATCGCCGCCAGCGCGTGGTTCTATTTCACCTATCAAAAGGATATAGATGTCCTCGCCGACTTCTATCCGATGTTGAAGGCGCTGGCGGAGTACGTGGCAAAAGAGGTTCTTACGAAGGACGAGCGCGGACGCTGGGTCACGCGCGCTTGCACGGACTTCGATGAGAGCGCTCCAGCGACCGAGTGCGGGCCGTTTACCCTCGCCGCCTCCGCATTCGTCCTGTCACGCGCCGCCGAAGCGGCCGCGCGCCTGCATCTGGATGTGGATCGCGCTTCGCATTGGGAGATGCTGGCGCGCGAGCTACAGGCGAACTTCCCCGTGGACGTCAGCTCCCGGAGG
Organism: Armatimonadota bacterium; assembly: GCA_003695835.1. GTDB lineage: Bacteria > Armatimonadota > Fimbriimonadia > Fimbriimonadales > ATM1 > J051. The sequence goes on along the minus strand of RFHN01000094.1, from coordinate 11,990 downwards.
TATGCCATGCCGGAGGGCGTGCCCGACCACGTCGCCTGTTTGGGTTATATCGCCCCGTTCTTTGTAGATGACGGAAGCCCCTACGCCCGAAATACGTGCAAAATCTTGTACGAAAAGCTCCGAACCGATTCGGGCTTCCGACCTGGCGACAGCGCCGTCTTCGAAGGGTCGGCTTGGATGTGGACGGCAGGACACCTGGCGATGTGCTTTGCAACCCTCGGAGAGGGCGACCTCGCCTGGGACACGCTGCGACACGGCGCCAACTCCGTCGCCCAATTCGAATCCCCGTGCGAACACATCCGCGCTGACGGATCGGTCGCCGTACCGTGGTTTACGACCGGTTGCGGAGCGTGGTTAGCGGGTCTGCACTGGATGTTCGCCCGCACCGACGACAATGGCGACCACCTCCTCGACGCCGTGCCTGAGTCTCTTTCCGATTTCTCCTTCCGGGGCCTGCGACTAAGCCGCGGCGTCTCCGCGTCGGCGCGGGTGGAGGGGGGCAAGCTGACCTTTCTCTCCCTCTCCAGCCCGATTCGGCAAGCGTTCTCTTTCGAGATTCCAGTGCGATTTGCAGAGGGCACCTGCCTGAGCCAGATGGGCCGCGTTTTCGACCTCGAGACCCACTGGCGGGTACAACTCGATTTGCTCGAAGGTCCGAACGACCTCGTGTCGCCCGCCTGAGCAGTTCCGCGCAGATGTGCGGGATGGGAAGCGCGCCTGCGGATGGAAAGATTCTCAAGGGAGATGCGGAAGATCGAGGCTGAACGGGCAGTCCCCGGGGCAATCGTGTTATACGCTGCTCTGGGTCTGGCTGACTTTGGGTTTACCCTTGCGACGATCCACGCGGGCGGGCGCGAGTTGAACCCCTTCCTCGCCTGGGCCTTGGGCGTGGGCCTCTTCGAGTATCTCAAACTGGCGCTGACGCTCTTGGTCTGCGCCGTCATGCTATTTCTCTGGCCTCGCTCGTCTGCGGCGCGGCGAGTCACCCATGTCGCCAACGTCCTCATGGGAATCCTTCTCCTCTACCACATCTTGCTTTGGGCGAGGGCGATGCATCTGCTGAATTAGTGGCGTGTCAGATGGCGACGATGTCAATGTCGTCGCGTAGTCTTCCCGCTCGCTCGCAACGATCTGCAGCCGCGCTTTGGCCTCGACGCCCTCAAGCAACACTGCTCGACATGCCCCGCCCCGCGCGCTCCAACACCCACGAAGCCGACCCAAACGACTTCGAGGGCGGCAGGCGAAGACCCGCCGCTGAGCGTCCCTGCTCCGGAGGTACGGGGTCCTGCGCTTCCGCCAGTCTCACACCCGAGAGCGCGACTCCCGCCGCGCCCGTCGCCTGCAGCGAGTCCCGTCGAGTGAACTCCTTCTCCATGCCGGCAAGTCCACCGGCGCTCGGCCTGTCAGGTCACCCGGGTGGGTTGTTGTGCCAGTACTCGATGAGCTCCCGCTCGCGGTCAATGCGACCATTCACCAGCCTCGGCTGTAGGTCGTCGCGACCAGACCAAGAAGCGAACTTCATAAGCAGCGCGAGGCGTAATCTGCTATCCTCGATGTCCAACTGCCTGACGAGGGCGAGGATATGCTCACGGTCGGGCTTGTCCGATAAGTTCAATGCAAGGACGGTCTTGAAGCGCGGGTTGCGGAGGCGGACGATAGTGTCGGTTAGCTCATTTGGCGTTGGTCCTCCAGCGCGCTGTCCCTCGATCGAGACATTGGCGATTATGGCGTCCTCTCGCTGCACGCCTGCTTGATCCGCCTCGACGATCGCCTCCAGAAGCAGGTGCGAGACGCCGGCCAGCCCCCATGCAGACAGTAGGCTTGCGGCGCGGACCCTCCCGTAGGGGCTCAGCGTCGGCAGCGCATTCCGAACAGTCGGCGCTGCCTGCTGTACGAGGATACGCTCCAACTCCCGCCTCCGGCGCTCCTCGCGCTCCCACTCCGGGTTGGCATTAGCCGGCTTCGGCCGAGGGCCGTACCACTGCGGAAAGTCAAGCTTGAAACTCGTGAGAAACGCGGTTATTCGTCTCGCGCCGAAATCCGAAGCCCCTCTCAACCCTTTGGCTGCGTTGACGATGACGGTTTCCAGAACGCTCCCGCACACTTCCACCGTCGTCTCGCGCGTCGGCAACAGGATGCCGCCTCCCACTTCGTCGTCGGATTGGGCCGCCGTCCACCATCGGCGCGCATTTGGGTCATCGGGATCACGTGACAGGTTCGGGATCAGGACCCGCCCTTCGGACTGCATCAGTCCGACAAAAAGGTAATTGCTGTCTTCGAGCGATCTTGCCGGTGGAAGGAACGGATTGGCGTCGTGAGGGAACTCCGTGTGCAAGAAGAGGCTCTTGATAGTCCGACCTGCACGGCCAATGCCTACGCTAATGACCTCGAAGGTATCAACGCCGGTGATTGCGCTCGGCATCTGCTGATCTCCGTTGAGGTCCCTGTAGGCGCGGCGTGTGCCGTACTGCCTCTCGACCGGCCGCACGATCGCTACCAGGTTCATGGTATTGAGGGCGCTGGCGAGCACGCGCTGGTCGCCGGGATAGAACCATTCCATCGCGCTGTTGGTCGGATTGGGCAGCATCTGCTGGATGAGTGCTATGCCAAGAATGAGTGCTGTCATCGTACATCTCCTGTCGCTATTGCTTGTCGTGAAGAGTCCAATCGTACCAAATCCTCATCGTCCATGTTCCGACGGCGATCCCTCCTTCGGTGCAGGAGCCGGTGCCGGCCCAATAGACGTGCGTCAGAGGACCATATCGTGGTGGATCTTGCGGGACGCGATAGAAGAAGTGGATGCCGTCGCCCGCCGCGGCCAAGGAGTCAACGAAGAGCCCCACAGAGGGGGACCCTGCTCCTGCACCAGTTGTCCAAACGAAGATTGGGTCCTGGCGGCAGTTCGTGAGAAACCCTTCGGGAGGTTCCGTAGTGAATCGTTCCTGAACCCAAACTGCGGGCATCGGCTCGCCCAAGTTGTCCTTGAGCATCATCTGCCAGTCATCTCTCCAGCACCACGGCGGTGTCGGGTCGTAACCGGGTCTTTGGGGGTCATAAGGCTGGCCGCAGTACTCCACGCCCCGCACAACTGCGAGGACAGTCGAATCGTCGGGCTCGTGCACGGTGAACCGATACCATTCCGGATTTGGGCTTGTTTTTCCGGGCGGCGGGGATTCGTCACTGTTGTCCCAATACTCGTACACGGTTCCGTTCCACTCCATCTTGTATTTGACGCGCGGCGTGACCTCTCCGTATCCCGATCCCTGAATGCCTGCCACCCTCACCTCTGTTGATTGCTCAAGCGTAGAGCCGTTGAACCACACTACTTTCACCTTTGACGCAGGGGTGATGCTCCATTCGTACCACACAGTGAGCGGCTGGCCATGGCGAAGTGCGACGATGCCCTTCTGACACCTCTGTGCGCCATCGGGCGGATGCTCCGCGGGGTCGTAGCCGAAGTACTGAAGGTACCAAGGTTTGCTGTTCTCGTAGGAGTCCTGCTGTGGCGTACCGCTGATCTACGGTTCGCTGTCGTAAACTGAGAGCGAGAGCGGCCCTCCGATCGCTGCACACGCCTGCTCCAGCGGAAACGACTGGTCGGGGAAGCCGGGCCTATGCACGATTACCGTGCATCGCACGGAAAAGATGCCGGGAAAGAGTCCGTACGCGGTTACCTCGGCGGTGTTGCCCGGGGGTTGAACAATCAGTCGCCCTTGCGAGGGCGGGGGAGGCTGGGGCGGCTGAGTCAGGTCAATGATCGGAGACCATATGTACTCAAGTGTCGCATCCGGCGGCACGTTCTGTGCGGTAACCGTGCAGGTGAACTGCGCAGCCTGAATCCCCTTCTCGCCGGTAACGGGGTCGTAAAGGTCCTCCCAATACATAATTCGACCGACCTCCGGACTCACCGTGACGCCGAATGTCGGCCCGCCTTGCGCGGACAGCCAGCCTGCGCTGCCAATACATACGGCGAGAACGAGGGCGTGCTGACACCAGCCACGCCGAAAAGCAAAGCGTCTCTTCATTCCACTGCCATCTCCGTCATAGGCCCTTCTACCCTCCCGCCTTCCGTCGCGTGGGCGCTGAGCGTCGGCCTGTTCGAGTACCTCAAGTTGGCGCTCACGTTGCTGGTCTGCGCTGCGATGTTGTTCCTTTGGCCGCGTTCCGCTTTCGCTCGGCAAGCGACGATCGCCGCGAACGTGCTGATGGGAGTGCTCCTGGCGTACCATGTCTCGCCTTGGGCGAGGGCGATGCACCTGTTCGAGTAGTGGCGCCCCCGGCAGGACTCGAACCTGCGACACCGAACTTAGGAGGTTCGTGCTCTATCCCCTGAGCTACGGGGGCGGGAACGAAAGAATACCTGAACCCACTTGCCTCAACAGAGGGATCGGGCGTCGGCGACTCGTTGGATGGCGGGGCCTACATGGCGGAGGTGGTGCTCGAGGCTGAACACCTGTTCCAGCTCGTCAGGGGTAAGGTGAGCCTGAACTTCCGGATCCGATTCCACACACTTGCGAAAGTCTTCGCCTTCCCAAGCTCGTGCTGCGTTTCTCTGCGCGACCTTATATGCGGCTTCGCGAGAGAGTCCTTTTCCGATCAGGGCGATCATCAGGTGTTCGCTGTAGACCAGGTCGCCCATCAGTTTGAGATTTCGCTTCATATTGTCAGCGCGCACTTCGAGTCCTTCGAGGATCTTGCGCACGCGGTTCAACATGAAATCAATGAGGTGGAAAGAATCGGGGAGGATGATTCGTTCCACACTCGAATTCGTGAGGTCTCTCTCGTGCCAGGTCGCGATGGATTCCATCATTGCCATGGCGTTCGAGCGAAGCACGCGAGCTAATCCGCACACGGTCTCGCTGTGCCACGGATTGCGCTTGTGCGGCATGGCGCTGCTACCCGTTTGACCTGCCGCGAACTCTTCCTGTACCTCCAGAATCTCCGTTCTCTGCAGGTTTCTCAGCTCCGTAGCGATTCGCTCGAGCGTGGCGCCCAGCACCGCGAGAGCGTTCACCACCGTCGCATGCCGATCTCGGGAAACGATCTGCGTGGAGATCGGATCCGGGCGCAAGCCGAGAATCCGGCACGCCTCCTCTTCCACCTCCGGCCCCAAGACTCCTCGAACGCCCACTGGCCCGCTCACCTTGCCCACCGATATCTCCTTCAGGCACTGGCGTAAGCGCTTCGACGAGCGACGCAGCTCGGTGAGCCAGGACGCCGCCTTATAACCGAACGTGATGGGCTCGGCATGAATTCCGTGTGTCCGGCCGATCATCGGAGTGTCTTTGTGTGCCAGCATCAAACGACGGACGACCTTCCGGAGTTTGCCGAGGGACTCGATTACGTGCTCGAGCGATTCGCGCATCATGAGCGCAAGGCTCGTGTCAATCACGTCATACGAAGTCACACCATAGTGGAAGTACCGACCCGGCTCTCCCACGTTTTCGGACACATTGCGGACGAAGGCCATCAAGTCGTGGCGCGTTTCCTTCTCCAGTTCCGCCATGCGGGCGAGGTCAAACTTCGCCTTGGATCGGATGGCCTCGGTCGTTCCGGCGGGGATCTTCCCATGCTTTTCCGCCGCTTCGCAGATCGCAAGCTCGACTCGGAGCCACGTCTCGGTACGGGCTTGCTCGCTCCAGATTCGATTCATCGCTTCGGTACTGTAACGGGCGATCATCGTGCGGAGCGTACCCCTTCGAGCTGTGCTGGGGGGCCCTCTTCGCGTCCTAATCGGGTGGTGCCCCCCGCGACAGCCTGGTCGCGAGGGAGGCGTGACTCCTCGTTGCTACTGTGCCGAGCAGCAAAGGGCCGGCACCAGCAGGGAAACACCTGCACGCCTGGCTATCCCGATGCCTACTTGGAAGCCTCCGGGGGCACTGCCTCTTTGCACGGCGACACGGACGATGCCGGAAGCGTCCATGGGCACCCGCTCAGGTCCCGAGGCTCCACCTGAGTTTGAATAATCGAGAACGACATCAAACTCGTCAGCGTCGCCCATGCCTTCGAGAGACAGCATGGCCAGTACCTCCCGGCAGTCGATCACGAGCGTCGCTTGGCTTCCTGGCGGCCCGTCCCGTGGTTCGAGGTTGGATTGGATCTGAGGGCGAACGACTTCCATGGGCGGGCTGGTGGCGATGGTTTCGCCGTCGGCATTTGTCACGGTCAGCTGCGGCCGCTCAAAGCCCGCCACGTCGGGACAGTAGAAGTATGCAGACTTTACTGTCTCGCCTTCGCGGACCTCGAAGAGCGTGTTGCAGGCAACTCGCTTCGTCCCTTCCGCAAGCGAGAACTCGCTGCCTGACGGGAATGAGCCAACCGCCTGTATTACACCGCTGGAGTCGCCCAGCGCGTTGATCGTTCCGAGAGGAACACCTCCCGTGAGGACCGCCTTCAACGGGCTCTCTGTCTCCGGTTGGGGCACGTTTGGCGTGTCCCTCGGTGCATCGGTCGCGGGCCAGCCCAGGTCAACCGTCTGTTCAGGTTGCACAGAGACGACTGGTGCCACATCTTCAATGGGTTCGATCGTCTGTTGGATGGCTTTTACTGGGCTAACCTGAACCTGCTCGCTCCGTCCGGATCCATCTATGATGATTCCGAACAGCGCGGCTCCTGCAGCCGTTGAGAGAAGAACAGAAGTGTTCGTTTGGTCCGTGTCAATGAGCTTCTGTTCACCTGGCTCAATCTCGACGACGACGTCAGCGTAGGCACACAGGATCTTCGTATTGAACGGATTACTTACGTACAGACTCTCGTCCGGCGTAGGTGTTACGACGAACCGCTGGACGTGCCGAGGCAGGTTTCCCGTCTTCTGGGCACCTTGTCCTCCACCGCCAGCAGGGGGAGATTGGTCGCCTCCGGGTGGCGGGGTGGTGTCACCCCCAGGGGGAGGTGTCGTCACCGGCTTGCTGCACCGGCAGAGCGGAATCTTCTTCGAGGCAACAGGCTCGTCGCTCGGAATCTGGTACGTCCCGATCTGTTCGTCGGAGATCCTCCCGACGAACGTTGCTTTTCCCGTCGCTTTCAGTCTGCTACCGGGAAGAACGCCAGTGCCGCCGATGATCCAATCCTCGCTGTAGTAGTCCTGCTCCACGACTTGGCAGAGCAACCGAAGCTCGTACTCGCGCGTACCGTAGTACCTTGTCTCTTTGCCGCAGGGCTCTTTATTGAAATGACCGAGCGACACTTTGCTCGAGCCACCGACCGAACTCTGGATCGTCGCCGAGATGGTCTGTTCCCACGATTCCTTCCTGGTCTCCGTACGCTCGTGCGTTCCCTCGACCTTTGCACTGAAAGGCCCATAGGAGACGCCGGCTTCCGCGACAATCTTGTCCATGACTGTGACAGCTCGTTCGACTGCTTTTCGCACGGACGTCGTCGCGGCGGACGACGTCGCAGACTCAATCTCGACATCGTGGGACTTCACTTCGCACGCAACAGCACAAGTTCCAACGCTGCATTCGCCAGGGTGGCCGTGCGCTCCTGGCTTGGTGCAGTCGTTCTTACATGTCGTAGACGTCGTGATTCGGCTGTTTCCCGTTGGGCGTACATACACGGTCCACCACAGCCACCGCATGGTGACCCTTCGACCGCCGGGAACAGAGGAATCGGGGGTAACCGACTTCACTTGCGAGAACTTCTCGTCAAGAAGCGTAAAGCCTTTACCTTGGGGGATTCCGTCTTTGGGCACGCTCGGGGGCGTGCTCCCTTGTACCATCACCACCGTCGTGGCGATAATCGCCAAGATGGTCATTGTTTTCCTCCTCGTGCCTGGCGACTTGCGCGAGGCACTTAGGTCCTGACGCCCGGTGAGTCCCGATCGTTCCGAGTTTCTCCTCAATCCGCCTTGTCTATAATCCCGGCGTGGCTGAAAGCACGGTCGCGCAGGTAGACGCACCGCCGGGGCGTTTTTGGCACCTTTTGCGAGGCCGCCTTACGCGAGAAGAGCGCCAGCAGGTCTACCTCGAGATCCGAGACGGTTCCACTCCGTCCTCGCGCTTTTACATTCTTATTGTCCTCTCGACGATCATCGCATCGTACGGACTTCTCGCAAACAGCACGGCGGTCGTGATTGGCGCCATGCTCGTGGCTCCACTCATGGGGCCGATCTTTGGGATCTCCCTCGCCCTGATTTCGGGCAATCTCCCCCTGCTCAGACGCGCGATCTTCTCGACGGCACTGGGAATCGTTCTTACAGTCGGAGTCGCCATGCTCATTGGCCTTGTGCCGATGAGCATGCAGCCCGGGTCAGAGATGTTCGGTCGCACAGCGCCGACCCTTTACGATCTCTTTATCGCCGTCGCGTCCGGCTTGGCAGGCGCCTATGCGTTGGCAAATCCCAAGGTTGCGACGGCCCTTCCGGGCGTTGCCGTGTCCGTTGCGCTTGCGCCGCCGCTGGCGACGTGCGGGCTTTTCTTGGCGCGTGGATCGCTGGAGCTTGGGGCCGGCGCCTTCCTTCTGTTTCTCACCAACCTCTTCGGCATTCAGCTGGCCGGGTGCGTGGTGTTCTTCCTCTACAACCTGGGCGCGGAAAGGGAAGTCAAGGAGGTTGGCCCGTTTCGTTTCGTCATGCGATTTGCGCCTTCGATCGTTGCGATTGCGTTGATGGGGTGGTACCTAACTATAACGCTCCAAAGGGTCAGCGCCGAAGGCCGCCTGCGCACAACGATTCAGAACGTCCTCACGGAGGAGTTTGCTCGGAGGTCGGGCAGCCGTCTCGAGGAGATCCTCTCTCTCGGCCACGCCGATGGACGTTGGGACGTCGTGGTTTCCGTCCTAACGCCCAAGCCCCTGACGACTTCCGAGATTGACGCCCTCCAGAAGCTCTTGGAGCGGAAGACGAATCAGGCCATCTACTTGATCGTTCGTTCGATCCAGTCGCAAGACGCCGATGCGAACGGTCCCGTCTTCGCGCTGCCCTCTGAGCTAGAGCAGAGTGAGCGCTTGCGAAGGGACGCGGAAATCGCGAAGCGGATCACCGAAGGCATCCAGTCCTACCTAAGTGGGATCTCGGGAGCCTCACTCGTGGATGTTGCCCACTCGGAGGACGGCAATTCTTTGAGGGTTCAGGCTACCGTCGCTGCGCCTGAGCCGATCACCCCTCAACAGGTGAACGACATGGAGAGCAGCCTCTCCCAGCTGTTAGGCAGACCGGTGGCAGCCGAAGTCAGGACGGTTCTCTCCAGATCTGCGGATGCAAAAGGGTGGCTCTACGTGCCGGAAGGTCCGAAGCCGCCGCCAATAAGCCCGGAAGAGCAGGCGATCCGCGATCGCCTCGAAGCCGCAATCCGCCGCCGCTTGGAAGCGCTACCCGGCGTGACGGTTACAGAGATCGCGCATCGCGAGGGAGAGTCAGTTCGGACCGTAGCCGCGACCGTTGAGGCGCCGGAACCCATATCCCCAGAGGTGGTCGCGCAGTTGCAGGCGGACCTGAGGCGCTACGTCAACCCGCAAGTGCAACTCGTCGTGATGACGCGGCTTGTCGTGCGACCTCGAACAAACGAAAACTCGCGCTGAGTGAGCCCGAGGGGAGGGCCCGACCCAGCGCGAGTCTGTTCCCGGCGATTACCGCTGGTCAATCGGAACGTACGGGCGGAGCGATTCGCCGTCGTAGATGCATTTCGGCCGGATGATGCGGTTGTTGTCGAGCTGTTCGATCATGTGCGCGCACCAGCCGGTGATTCGCGAAATTGCGAAGATGGGAGTGTAGAGCGGGATCGGAATCCCGAGCAAGTAGTACGTGTACGCCGCTGGGAAGTCCACGTTCGGGAACAGGTTCTTTTCTTCCTTCATGACGCGCTCGCAGATGTCGGCGATGTCGCCCCACTTGGTGTTCCCGAGCCTACGGCCCAGCTCCTTACCCATCTGGCTCATGATGCCCGCGCGACTGTCGCTGATGCGATACTCGCGATGGCCGAACCCCATGATGAGCTCCTTCTTGGCAAGCTTGTCGCGAATGTACTTTTCCGCATTTTCCGGCTCGCCGATTTCGAGCAGCATCTCCATGGCCTTCTCATTCGCCCCGCCATGGAGCTTGCCCTTCAGGGTCCCAATGGCGGACACTGCGCCGCTGTAGATGTCGCTCAAACTGGAGACCGTGACGCGGGCGCAGAACGTACTCGCGTTGAACCCGTGCTCTGCGTAGAGGACGAGCGAAGTGTCAATCGTTTTGACGGTGTAGTCGTCCGCCTTCTGCCCGTTCAGCATGTAGAGGAAGTTGCCCGCCGTGTTCAACTCGGGGTCGGGTTGGATGACGTCCTGACCGTGCGCTAGGCGCCAGCCGTTCGCCACGAGCGCCCCCATCTTTGCCGTCAGACGAACCGACTTGCGAACGTTGGCATCGTGATCGAGCGGATCCGCGTCATAGTCGGGGTCGGAGGGCGCGAGCGCCTGTACACCGACCTTCAACTGATCCATCGGATGAGCGTTGTCCGGAACCGCTGCCATCGCTTGATAGACGTAATCGGGCACCGTACGCTCGCTGGCGAGGGTTCGCTCGAACTCTTCCAGCTCCGACTTCTTCGGAAGGTGCCCATAGAGCAAGAGAAAGGCAGTCTCTTCGAAGCTCCCTTTCTCCGCCAACTCGTGGACGTCGTAGCCGCGATAGATCAGGCGCGACTTCTCGATGTCAATGTCGCTAATCTTGGAAATCCCTGCGATGACTCCGGCGAGTCCAGGGCTGTATTCAGGTGTTGCTGTTGCCATGTTTCTAATTCTCCTTGTTCGCCTTCGGATGCGCCAACGAGGCATCCAACTCTTCAAACTTCGAGTACTCGATGAGGTCGTAAAGGTCCTGCCGGCTCCTCATTCGCCCCATGAGTGAAGACTGCGTTCCTTCTCGTAAGAGCGTCTCGTAGACCTCTTCCACGGCTTTCATCATCACCCGAAACGCAGTCATCGGAAAGATGACGAGATTGTACCCAAGGGAGCGGAACTCTTCGACCGAGATGAGCGGGGTCTTGCCGAATTCGGTCATGTTCGCAAGCAGGGGAGCCGCTACGCCCTCCCGAAATGCGGCGAATTCTTCCTTGGACTGAAGCCCTTCCGGGAAGATCGCATCCGCGCCCGCGTCCACGTAGGCGTTGGCTCGTTCGATCGCGTCCTCCAGACCGGTTACGCCTCGAGCGTCTGTCCGCGCAATGATGAGGAAAGAAGCGTCGCTCTTCGCATGCACCGCCGCTCGCACTTTGGCGCACATCTCCTCTTTCGAGATGAGCTCCTTGCCGTCCAAGTGGCCGCACTTCTTTGGCATCACCTGGTCCTCCACGTGCAACCCGGCGAGCCCCGCACGCTCGAATTCGCGCACCGTCCGCAAGACGTTCCACGTACCGCCATAGCCCGTATCCGCGTCTGCGATGACGGGAACGTTCACGACGTCGCAAACGTTCCGGGCTTGATCCGCCATCTCGAGCAGGGTTAGGAGCGCAACATCAGGAACGCCGAGGCGGGAGTTCGTGACACCCGCGCCAGTGAGATACAAGGCGGGGGCGCCGGCGGCTGCTGCAATCCGTGCCGTAATCGCATCCCATACGCCAGGAAGCACGACTGTGTCCCGCTCCATCAGGGAGCGGAGGGCAGCGCCTGGAGAGGTGTGAAGCGGCTTCAGCACGAGGCGAGGTTACCCGCCAGCTTAGGGTGACTGCTTCGAGTTCAGAAAATGGCCGACAACCAGGATCACCAGCATGGCTACCGAAAGAACCAGCGCCGGCACGCCCGGCATCAGACTCTTCGCGGCGATAATCCGATAGAGGAAAAAGCCCGACAGCGCCACCGCGACGACCCCGACGATGGAGAAACCAACCTGGGGAAGCTTGAGGGAGATGACCGCGCCGATGTCGATCAGGAAAGCCGCCGCAATCGACGAGTAGAGCGACATCGTACTTCCTGCCTTCAGATAGCCGAACACGCCTCCAAGCAGCACCAACGCGGAGTAGACGAACGCGCTTAACGTAACCCAAGAAACCACGGCCGCCATTCTACACGAATCGTTT
>RFHN01000007.1 GCA_003695835.1 Armatimonadota bacterium | reverse complement strand
CTTCTATACGCTTCGAACACCACCTCAGGCTGCACTCCCTCTTGTTCTGCGATCTCGACGGCTTGCTGGATGACGTCTTCGCGGGTTACTTGAATGCCTTCGGCTTCCGCGATGTGACGGATCGCCAGCGCGCGTGCCACTTCGTTCTTCGCCGCCTGACGGTAATGCTCGATGACGCTTTCTTCGGTCATGCCTTCCTGTTCCGCGGCTTCCGCCAACGTCTGGCCGGCTTGGGCCAGGTCCTCCCGAAGTTGCTCTAAACGTCGCTCAGCGACGTCTTCCCACAAGTTGTCCGGAAGTTCGATCTTGGAGCCCTCGAGGACCTGCTTCATCAGCTGCTCGTGAATCAGGCTCCTGTTCCGACGTTCTACGGCCCGTTCCAGCGACGATCGCACGCGCTTCCGAAGCTCCTCGACCGACTCCGCGCTGAACCGCTTGGCGAACTCCTCGTCCAGATCCGGGAGGACGGGAGCCGTCAGCGACCGGACCTCTACTTCGCACTTGATCGTCTTGCCACGCCAGGCAGGATCGGTGAAATCGTCCGGAAACGTCAGGTCCACGGTGCGGACGTCTTCCGGCTTCATCCCCAAAAGGGCTTCGTCCAGCGAGGGGAACGTCTGTCCGACGCTGACCGCGAACGCTTTCTCTTCGAGCCCCTCCTCCTGAGGGCGGATGGCGACGACGGCTTGGTCGCCGTTCTGCGCTCCACGCGATTCGACGGGCTGCTTGGACGCTCGCTCCGTTCGCAGCTGCTCGATGTACTCGTCCACCATCTCTTCGGTGACTTCCGCCGGAGGGACCTCAGCCTTGAGACCCTTGTACTCGCCAAGCTCGACAACCGGTTCCAGCGGAACCTTGACCTTGAATTTGCAGGTCAGAGCGTCCATATCGTATTCGAGGTCGTCCACTCTGGGCCTCGCCAAACGGTAGAGGGTCAGGCGCTCCTGCTGGATCGCCGACTTGACGGCCTGCTGAACGGTCTCATCCAGAGCCCATTCCTTTACGGCCTCCATGTTCACGTGCTTCTTGACGATCTCCGGCGGGGCCGTTCCGGGTCGAAACCCAGGGATCTTCACGCGCTTCGAAGCACGCTTCAGGCTCTTGTTCAGCGCGGCGCGCACTTGTTCCGGCGTGCACTCGATCTCGAGCTGGACCGTGCACGGGTTTAGGTCGGTTCGTTGGATTTTCATCTGCGTCGTTGAAGTCATGGGGCGATGGGAGAGGATACCCGTTGGAGAGAGGATGGCTTAAAGAGAAATGGAGCGGGAAACGGGATTCGAACCCGCGACCCTCTCGTTGGCAACGAGATGCTCTACCACTGAGCTATTCCCGCTCGGGCGTCGTTTATTTTACCACGGGTTGGCGGCTCGGTCAAGGGTCTGGGAGCGCGCGCCGGTGGTGGGCGAGGGGGGACTCGAACCCCCACGGGTCTCCCCACTGGAACCTAAATCCAGCGCGTCTACCAATTCCGCCACTCGCCCGGGGGAACGACGTAAGGATACCTTTCCTCCCGGTCACTCCAGGACGGCGCGGAAGGACGAGCCGTCTCGCTCGATCCGGATGGCTGCGTGCTGGGGGTCGTGCTCCAAAACGAGGGTCCATCCTTCGTCGGCAGCCTGACCGAGGATCCGCTCCTTCTCCTCCAGCGTGCGCAGCGGCTCGACATCGTACGCCATGATCCAAGGGAGCGGCACGTGGGCGGCGGTCGGAACGAGATCCGCTGCGTAGAGTAGGGTGGTCCCCTCGTCGGCGACTTTCACGAGTTGCATGGCGCGGGTATGCCCGTTGACGACCACGACCTCCACGCCCTCAAACAGATCCGTTCCGCCCTGCACGCGATTGAGCTGGCCCGCAACCTCCAGCGGAAGGAAGTTCTCTTTGAGGAACGAGGCGCGCTCTCTCGGATTCGGATCGCAGGCCCAGCGCCAGTGCTCCTCTTGGACGTGGTACGTGGCAGAAGGGAAGGTGGGGACGAGGTCGCTGCCATTCCAAGATGTGGCGCCTCCGCAATGGTCGAAGTGGAGGTGAGTGAGTACGACGTCGGTGACGTCCTCGGGTTGAACGCCAGCCGACGCGAGGGCGTCTCTGAGGGTCGAGTCGGTGGAGTCAACGCCGTAGATGTCGGCAAACTTGGAATCGAATTTGCCGCCGATTCCCACGTCCACCAGGATCGTCCGGTCCGCACTCGTGAGAAGAAGGCACCGCATGGCGAGGGGGATGCGATTTCTCTCGTCGGCAGGGATCTTCCTCTCCCAGAGCGGCTTGGGGACGACTCCAAACATCGCGCCTCCGTCGAGACGGAAGCTGCCGGCTTCGATGAGGTGGAGTTCGTACGGACCGATTCGGGAGGGAAGCGGGACGCTCACGCGGGCGCTTCTACCCAAAATCGAAGAGGGAAGATGGTGGAGATAACGGGACTCGAACCCGTGACCTCTTCAATGCCATTGAAGCGCTCTGCCAACTGAGCTATATCCCCACGAGTCGTCCGATTTTACCCTAACGCTTCGGCAATCGAGGCCGTTCCCACCCAAACTAAAAAGGGCGGCAGCGCCGCCCTTTGTTGAGTTTCGACTTCTGCGGCTTACTTACTTGCGTCGCCGTCGAGCAGCGAGCGCAGCAAGGCCGGCGCCGATCGCGAGCATCGTCGCAGGCTCCGGAACGCCGTCAGCGCCCTGGAAGAAGATGCTGTAGGTGATATCGGTTCCATTCGGGCCACCGCCCCAAGCATCCACCGGGGAGCCGGCGTTCGGGCCGTCCGGCGTCCTCTGCTGGTTGAACGGGCCGTTGTTCCAGATCAGATCGCCGGCAGCCTGCGGGTCTCGGTTGTACTCGCTCACGCTGATGACGTAGAGGCCAGCGGGCAGATTGCCGTTGTTGACCCAGTCCTGCCAGCTCATATTCGCCGGCATCACCGGGCCACCGTTCAGGCCGATCCGCGATCGAAGGCCGTCGCCCGACATGGCGCCGTCGTCGTCGTGGATCACGCCCATTCCGTCGAGACGGAACAGGAACAGCTGGGTGTCGGCAGTGCTACCGCCTACGGTCGTAGCCTCGAAGCGCAGCGGCTCCGTGATCTGGATGACGTACGAGTCCGCGTCGGGAGCTCCAGAATGGAACATGCCCTGAATCTCGGTCAGACCGCCGGACCCGATGACGAGTTGGGCGGTGTTGCCACCGACGAATTCAGGCGCATCGCCCTGCTCGACCCACACGAACGCGTTCGCGCCGGCGATCAGGCTCAAGCCAAAGATAGTCATGACTAGCTTGCGCATAGTTTTGTGTCTCCTCCTTTTCGAGAGTTGCTGAAGATACTCCAGCACCAAACAGTCTACCGCAATTTTGGGGCAACGGTGGAAGTTTCGGCGCAAGCCTCGCATTCTTACCTGGTTTTGGGAGGCTTTTCCGGTTGGTGTCGCCTGTCCAACACTCTCACGCTGCTTCGGAGGGCGATCTCTTCCGCGAGCAGCCGATACGGCACCGGTAGCCCCTCCCTCTGCCAGCCGAGCGGAAGCCGGACGCCTGTGAGCGCGAGGGTAGCGTAGGGGCGGATGGCGAAACGGATGCCTTCGCCGCGGAAGAGGAACCGGTCCCGTTTCCGAAGCTCGACGGTCTTCAAGTCGGCGTAGGCATATCGTTTGACGCCCGCCAAGTTCTGCACCTCCAAGTGGTCATCGAATAGCCGGTACTCGATCGCGCGGATCGTTCGGAGCAAAACCTCCGCGGTGGTTTCTTTGCTTAGATCGAGCAGTTTGCCAAAGGCGGACAGGACTGCGTCGCGCACGGATTCTGGTCCTTCGGCGCGAAAGTCGAAGGAAGAGGCGTGAGGCTGGAGAGCGACCTCGATCCATTGGATCGCATCGGCGGGGCGGTATCGCACGACGTGCATCCTAACGAGATACGAACGCTCAACGAGCGAGGTTGCAGCGGAAAGCGGATATAACCGAGCCGATGGAACCTGCTTCCGAGCGTCCGGCCACGGACGAAGTCATCGAAAATGGGCGAAAGGAATCGGACCTGGACAGTCGCATGTTCGCGGGCTGTTTCCTGTTCAGCGCCGCGTGCGTCATGCAGTTCCTCGTGGTCTGGATCCCGTTCCTGCTCTCGGATCCGATCTTCGAGTGGCAGGGATTGCGCACAGCGGCGCTGGTTGCGTTCGGCTTGGGGTTGCTTGTCGGCTGCGCGTTTACGGTGGGGGGTGGGTTCGTCGGCTATCTCGGGAGCATTGCGGGGACGATGCCGGCTTGCGTTTACATTGTTCTCCGCCTGCGGGAAGCCGCGCTTGGAATCCCGCAAGGCACAGAGATGGTGTTCGCGGAGTACACGGAAGCCGTCGCTTGGTTTCTTCCAGCCGCTTACGTCCTCGTGGGTGTCGGGCTTTGGGGCGCGGCGTACGGCGTCGCTCAACGGCTGTTCAATAGGCGGCGATGACTACGCGCTCGATGCCGGCCAGATCCTTCCGGACTATGCACGCCCGCGCCTTCTCGCAGAGAGAGAGGACGTGGGCGGTCTGCCCTTCGCCCACCTCCATCAACAGCCAACCGCCTGACTTGAGGACCTCGGCGGCCTGAACAGCGAGGCGCGAGAGGTGCTCGAGACCAGTCTCTCCCGCGAAGAGGGCAACCGCCGGCTCGAACTTTCGAACGGACGGATCCAGCCGGGGGTCTGCCTCCGCCACGTAAGGCGGGTTGCAGGCGATGACATCCACCGACTTGGGCTGGAAACCGGAGAGTAGATCTGCTTGCAGAAACCAACAGGCGACAGCGTGGTGGCAGGCGTTCCGTTGGGCTACGTGCAGCGCTTCCCGCGACACGTCCGTGAGAATCCATCGAGTATCCGAGCGCTCCAGCGCGCAAGTGACACCGATGCAACCGCTGCCCGTGCCTACGTCCACGCACAGCGCTTCCGGAGGCGCGAGCTCGATTACCGCTTCCACGAGCGTCTCCGTTTCGGGACGTGGAATCAGGACGGACGGGTTGACCTCGAACCTTCGGCGATAGAACTCCTTCCAACCGAGGATGTAGGCCAGAGGTTCGCCTGCGAGGCGTCGCTTGAGCAGGACGTCGGCGTCGTGCGGGGCATCCTGCTCGTCGAGCAGCAGAAGGCGGTCGCGATCCACATGGAGGCAGTGCGCCATCAAGACCTGGGCTTCGAGGCGGGGGCTGGCGACGCCGGATGCGGAGAGGCGGTCTGCAGCCTGGGTGAGCCAGTCGCGAACGGTCACAGCGCGATCTTCTTGATTCGATCCGCCATCGCCTTGACGAGTTCGGCGCGGACGTGGATCCCATCCTCGCGATGCTCGACGCTCAGCACCCGGCCGTAGTCGTAACACTCTTGGATCAGACCGCTGTCCTCATAGGGGATGACGGCTTCGATCGGTTCGAGCAGGCTTCGAATCACTTGCGTGATCTCGCGGAGCAGATCGTCGAGTCCTTGCTTCTTGAGGGCGGAAACGAGGACGGCGTTCGGCGTCTCCGCCGCAACGCGCTGTACTTCGTAACGATCGAAGGGACGGTCCATTTTATTGAAGACCGTGAGAATAGGTTTCTCGTCTGCACCGAGCTGTTCGAGCGTCTCGACGACGGCGTCGTGCTGCAGCTCCCAAGCAGCGTGCGAGGCGTCTACGACGTGGATCAGGAAGTCGGCATCGGTTACCTCTTCCAAAGTAGCGTGAAAGGCGGCGACGAGGTGCGTAGGCAGTTTTCGAACGAAGCCGACCGTGTCAGTGAGAAAGACGCTGTAGCCGTCCGGCAGGTCCACCTTGCGTGTCGTCGGGTCGAGTGTGGCGAAGAGCATCGGGTCGGCAAAGACGTCGCTTCCGGTCAGCGCGTTCATGAGCGTGCTCTTGCCTGCGCTGGTGTAGCCGACTAAGCAGGCGAAGGGGAAGGGGAACCTTCTTCGCCCCTGCCTCTGTCTCTGCCTTGCCTTCTCGACCTCTTCGAGCTCTTGTCGCAGCGTTTGGAGGCGCTTCTTGATGTGTCGGCGGTCAGCCTCGAGTTTCGTCTCGCCTGGGCCTCGAAGCCCTATTCCACCTTTTTGCCGCTCGAACTGGGTGTACGCAGCGGTGATGCGAGGAAGAAGGTAGGTGAGTTGAGCCAGCTCGACTTGGAGCTTGCCTGCTTTCGTGTGAGCGCGCTGCGCGAAGATGTCGAGGATGAGTTGAGTCCGGTCGAGAACTCTTCGCTTCAGCGCCTCTTCAAGGTTCCGGATCTGAATGCCCGTCAGCTCGCAGTCGAAGACGACGAGATCGGCTTGGGCGTCATGGACGGCGGTGAAAAGTTCCTCGAGTTTGCCTTTGCCGATGTAGGAATGGGTTGTGGGCTTCTCGACGCGTTGGTGGAGGGATCCGAGGACTTCGAGGCCGGCAGCTTCGCAGAGCGCGGCGAGTTCCGCCTCGGCATATTCGTCCTCGGCGGCGTCGGTATGAACGAGCATCAGGAGCGCCCGTTGCTTGGGTGGCCGGGTTTCCTGAGGCTTCTTAGGCAAGGCGCACCCTCATTGCGCTACAAGCGAAAGTCGAACAGCTTCACCCCCGCCGAGAAGAAGAACCCGTTGAAGCTCAGTCCCGAGAAGTCGCTGAAGACGTCGTACCTCGCTTCCACATAGAACGTCTTGTTGAAGGTCACTCCGACGGCCGCGTTTCCGTTGACGCCGAATTTCTCGTCGTCCAACGCGATCGAAGGGACGCGCACATCACCCCAATACGGGCCGACGCGTACCGCGACGTACGGTACGGTGTCGCTGTTCGCGGACGGAAAGCCCCGGGTCGCGCCGAAGGTGACCGGAATCAACGTGGCTCGGTTCGGACCGGAGGAGCGCTGCAGCACGGCGACGTCGAACGTGAACTTCCAGCGGTCGTCGTCTTGGAAACTGAGCGGGCTGATTCCGATGCGGAACCAGGTGTCGCCGAACGCATCCCGGACCTCGCTCGAAGTCGGGAAGAAGGCGCCAAAATCCACGCCGACGTGAATCCGCCGAGGGTCCGTCTTCTGTTCCTGGGCCGATGCGTCCGCGGCAGCCGCGAGCAACGCGAGAGCAAGCGCTGCACCGCCCGCAATCCGAAGCGAGTATTGAGTTAGGTTGACCATCTCATACGCGAAGATACCTGGATTCCTTCTCTCTCGGGGTATACCGTAGCGACCCATGAGTACGGTTCGCGTCCCCATTACCGTTTCCGACGGCGCAGCCCTGCCTGAATACGCCACCTCCCAAAGCGCCGGCATGGACCTGCGCGCAGCCGAAGACGTCGTGCTCGAGCCAGGCGCGATCAAGAGTGTTCGAACAGGTCTTCGAATCGCCCTGCCGGAAGGCTACGAGGCCCAGGTTCGGCCCAGGTCGGGGCTGGCGTTACGGTACGGAATCTCCATTCCGAATGCGCCCGGAACGATTGACGCGGACTACCGCGGGGAGATCTGCGTTCTTCTCATCAACCACGGAAAGGCGCCTTTCGAAATCCGGCGCGGAGATCGCATTGCTCAGATGGTCGTGGCTCCGGTGACTCGCGTGGTGTGGGAGTCGGTGGAGGAGCTGCCGGAGACGGAGCGGGGCGCAGGTGGATTTGGCAGCACGGGTGTTCGCGATGAAGTTGTGCGATAAGTGCTTTGCGCTTCTCGATGAGAACGACCTCTACTGCAAGGAATGCGGCGCTTCGGTTGCGGAGGGCGTGGAGGGGAGCGACTCGATCGTCTATCCCGAGATCGCCCGAGCCAATCTCGCACGCCTGCGAGGCGAGATGGAGGAAGCGGAGCGGATCTGTCGGACCATTCTCAAGCAGTACCCGAACAACGTCAGTGCGCATATTCTCTTAGGCGATCTCTGTTTCGATGCGAACAACCTCGAAGAGGCGTGCCAATGGTACGACCTTGCCCTCGGGCTCGCGCCAGAGAACTCGATGCTGGCAAAGAAGCTCGCCCGAGCTACGGAGCTGCTCGAAGCCCAGCGGGAGAAGGATGCCACCGACGAACTCACCGTAACGGACAGCAAGTCGCACATCTGGGCGAGCGTCGGCGTGGTGGTTGCCATACTTGCATTCGGCGCGCTCGCGTTCTGGTACGGAAAGATGCGGGCGCAGGATCAATACGAAGCGAGCCTGGTCAACACTGAGCCGATTGACTTCAACGGGATCGCTCCGCCCCGAACGAAGGCCGCGCCCCCCGACGCCGGGCAGCCTAAGGAGGGAGACGAGACTTCGGGTCAGGTCGGTGAGCAACCGACGCAGAGCGCACCAGCGGGAGGCGCGCCCCAACGCGTCGAGCGGATGACGGCGCAAGAAAAGGCGGCGCTGGACGCCCTTCGGATGGCGCTCGGCGGGTCGGGCGCAGCGTGCGAGTCTGTGTACTTGACGGGCACGTCGGCTCTCGCTCTCGCTTCGAACCAACGGGACTGGACGGAGGACGACAAGAGCCTCTTCATGGCGCTCGCGGCTAAAGCCCTCTTTGAGCATGAGCAGACGTTGTCAACAGTCGAGGTGCGATTCTTCGATACAAACGGCGCTGTCGTGCGAAGCGCCTTGATCTCTCGTGCCCAGCTGTCTGCTGCAACGGGCGAGCCCGGGACGGTGGATTGGGCACGCTCGGTCTTGGGCAGTGGCTAATGTCATAATCGCGGCATGAACCGCGAAATGAACACCCCCCTCGGTCCGCGCAAGTATGCCCCGTTGTCCGACTTGGGCGATCTCTCTTCGATTCCCTATTCGATTCGCGTCTTGTTGGAGGCAGTCCTCCGGAAGCGGGACGGGCGGATCGTGACGGACGAGCACGTCGAGGCTTTGGCCAAGTACGACGCGCGCAATGTGCCCGAGGCGGAGATTCCTTTCATGCCGGGTCGAGTCATCTTGCAGGACTTTACTGGTGTTCCGGCTGTCGTGGACCTCGCCGCCATGCGGGACGCCATCCAACGGTTGGGCGGAAAACCCGAAAAGGTCAACCCCCTCATCCCTTGCGACCTGGTGATTGATCACTCGGTGCAGGTGGATGCCTTCGCGAACGGTATGGCGCTGCAAATCAACGCGGAGCTCGAGTTTCAGCGAAACCGGGAGCGATACGAGTTCCTCAAATGGGGTCAGCAAGCCTTCCAGAACTTCCGGGTCGTTCCGCCGGCGACCGGCATCGTTCACCAAGTCAACCTGGAATATCTTGCGAAGGTGGTATGGGATGACGGCGAAACCCTCTACCCCGATTCCCTGGTTGGCACCGACAGCCACACAACGATGATCAACGGTCTGGGCGTCCTCGGCTGGGGCGTCGGCGGGATCGAAGCCGAGGCTTGTATGCTCGGCCAGCCGATCTACATGCTGATTCCGGAAGTCGTAGGCTTTCGATTGGAGGGACGTCTTCGCGAGGGGGCGACGGCGACGGATCTGGTGCTTACGGTAACGCAGATGTTGCGCGAGCACGGCGTCGTCGGCAAGTTCGTCGAGTTTTACGGGCCGGGTTTGGATGCGATGAGCGTCGCGGATCGCGCCACTCTGGCGAACATGGCGCCCGAGTACGGCGCAACGGTTGGTTTCTTCCCGGTGGACGACAAGACTCTGGAGTACCTCTGGCTTACCGGTCGGGACGAGAAGCACATCCAGATGGTGGAGCAGTACTGCAAGGCGCAGGGCCTCTGGAGAGACGACTCGCACCCCATCGTGTATTCCTCGACGCTATCACTCAATCTGGAAGATGTCGAGCCGTCGCTTGCCGGTCCGAGAAGGCCGCAAGACCGAATCCCGCTCACAAAAATGAAGGATCAGTGGCTCAAGGACCTCGAGACGACCTTCTCGCGTCCGGTCCGTCGCACCCCCCCGCCGGGGCGTTGGCTCGCCGAGGGTGGCTCGGCGGACGCGCCGGTCGCGTTGGCGGAGTCGGAAGCCGGAGGCGGCGTCGAAGTTCGCGGCCAGGGGTATCGGTTGTTCGACGGCGACGTGGTCATCGCGGCGATCACGAGTTGTACCAACACGAGCAATCCCTCGGTCATGGTCGCCGCTGGTTTGGTTGCGCGAAAGGCGCACGAACGAGGCTTGACGCGGCAGCCTTGGGTCAAGACGTCGCTGGCGCCGGGTTCGAAGGTGGTAACGGAGTACCTCTCCAAATCGGGGCTGCTGGACGATCTGGAGGCGTTGGGCTTCTTCGTCGTCGGGTACGGGTGCACGACTTGCATCGGGAACAGCGGGCCTCTTCCGGAGGAGATCGCCGAAGCGATCAAGGAGGGAGATCTGGTGGTTGCGAGCGTGCTGAGCGGAAACCGGAACTTCGAGGGTCGCATCAATCCGTACGTTCGGGCGAACTATCTCGCCAGCCCGCCTCTCGTGGTTGCCTATGCGATCGCCGGCACGGTGAACATCGACCTGATGAACGAGCCGCTGGGTACGGACCGCGAAGGGAACGCCGTCTATCTTCGCGATATTTGGCCCTCGCTGGAAGAGATCCAGGATGTGATGGCAAAACACGTCACGCGAGAAGACTTCATCCGCCAATACGCCAACGTGTTCGAGGGCTCGGAACAGTGGAAGCAGATTGAAACGAGCGGCGGATCGCTCTATGATTGGAAAGAGGAGAGCACCTATATCCAGAATCCGCCGTTCTTCCAAGACATGACTCTCGAAGTCCGACCGATTCAGCCGATTCTTGGCGCGAGGTGCTTGGTCAAGCTGGGCGATTCCGTGACAACGGATCACATCAGCCCCGCTGGAGCGATCTCGCCGGATTCGCCCGCTGGCAAATATCTCATCGAAAAGGGAGTACAGCCGAAGGACTTCAACAGCTACGGTTCGCGCCGAGGCAACGATCGTGTGATGACCCGCGGAACGTTCGCCAACATCCGGGTGCGCAACGAGTTGGCTCCAGGAACGGAGGGCGGCTGGACGACGGACTTCACCGACGGCCAGGTGAAGACGATTTACGAAGCGTCCCTGTCCTACAAGGAGCGCGGCATTCCGCTGATTGTGTTGGCTGGAAAAGACTATGGTATGGGATCGTCGCGCGACTGGGCCGCCAAGGGCACGTTCTTGTTGGGCATCCGCGCGGTGATCGCCGAGTCGTTCGAGCGAATCCACCGGTCGAACCTTGTCGGGATGGGTGTGCTGCCGTTGACGTTCGCCGAAGGGCAGAACGCGTCCAGCCTCGGTTTGACGGGTAGGGAAGTCTATGACATTCCGGTTCAGGATGATGTCCAGCCGCGCCAGACGATCGAGGTCACCGCGACTCGAGAAGATGGGACGAAGGTCAGTTTCCCGTGCGTGGTTCGGCTCGATACCGACGTGGAAGTCGAGTACTACCGAAACGGCGGCATTTTGCACACCGTGCTGCGGAAAATGGCGACCGAGTAGGCTTCGATGAGCAGATTGCGCGAGGAGGTTCAGGGCGCTCTGCGGCGCCTCTCCGAGCGCCACGGATTCCAACGTCGGCCGGGTCAGGAGCAGGCGGCGTTGATCATCGCCGATGCGATCGAGGGCGCAGCCCGCGCCACGATCGAGGCTCCGACGGGTTCCGGGAAGAGCCTCGCAGCTCTCATCCCCGCGCTGGCGCACGCGAAGAGCGGGGGGCGCGTCGTGATCGCCACCTTTACGAACATCCTTGCAGAACAGTACTGGAGGAAGGACCTGCCGATCGCGATGGGCCTCTTCGACTGGCCAGAGGACGAACCGCCCAAGGCGACATATCTCGTCGGGAGGACGCGATACGCGTGCCGGCTGGAGTTGGAGCGGCGAGCGGGCACAGCAATCGCAGAACGGTTCTTGGACAAGGCGGAGAACGGCACCGATTCCGAGTTCTTCAGTATAGCGCAGCGTTGGCAGGATCGGCGCCTGTGGCGGGAGATCGCCGTTCCGCCCGCCTGCCAGGGCCGCAAATGCACCCATTACCGCGACTGCTTCTTCTACCGCGCGCGCAGCGCAGCGAGGAGCGCGAAGATCGTCATCACGAATCACAGCGTGTTTTTGAGCGATTTGCTCGTACGGCAGAGCACCCAGGGTAGGCAAGACCTTCTCGGCCCCTACGACTTCGCCATTCTCGACGAAGGGCACGATTTTCCTCAGGCGGCGGCTTCTGCCATGAGTTATTCGTTGAATCAAGAGGTTTTGAGGCAGTCGCTCGAGGTCGTCCAACGTGCGCTGGACGACCCTTCGCTCCAACGGGGCGCTCTGAAGGGGCTCATTCCTTTGGCGCACAAGCGTTTCCGCGAAGGGATTCGTGCGGCGGAGGAGGCCTACCAAAGGCTGGGACAAGTGGCGGAACCCGGCATTGTCGCAGTCTCTCCGGAGGAGCTTCTCTTTGACCCGCGGGTGGGTCGTTCTCAGCTCCAGAGTCATCCTTCCGCGCTCGCGGAGTTTCTCGATACCGTAATCGCGGCTTATGAAGGCTTCTTCGAGGCTTTGCAAAAGCTGAAGTCGGCTCGCGGGGCGCGGTCTGCGGAGGAGGGTGACGACGAGGTCTTCGACATGCTTCTGATGTACGTGGCGGAGATTCTCTATCAATGCAAGCGGATGAAGGAACCCGATGCCGTGTCCCTGACTTACCTCGACGTGGAGCCGCGTCTATCGGTAAATCGGGAGGTGATTGACGTCGGCGAGCGACTGCGCGCCCTCTTGGAGGAGGGGCCGCCTTGCGCGGTTCTCGCCGCCACTCTAACCGTTGACGGATCGTTTCAGTTCCTCTCGCAGGAGAGCGGGATTCGGGCTCAGTTCGAGGAGGCGCTCCCGCCGGTCTTCGACTTTGAACGGCACGCCGCGCTGTACGTTCCCTCGCTCGACGCGATTCCGGATCCGTCTACCTCGCGGGATGAGGACAGCGCGCCGCTCTATTACGAAGCGGTCGCGGAACAGGTCCAACGGATCCTCCAGACAGTCGGCGGGCGGAGCCTCGTGCTGTTTCACAGCCGTAAAGAGATGGAGGCTGTGTATCGGATTGTTGAGGAAAGAACCTCGCTTCCGATCTTGATGCAACAGAGCTCCGACGCGCGAGAGGTGGGGGAACGGTTTCGGCGCGACATTCGCGCAAGCCTTTTTGCGGTGCGATCCTTTTGGACCGGATTCGACGCTCCCGGCGAGACGCTCTCGTGCGTTGTGCTCGTGCG
>RFHN01000093.1 GCA_003695835.1 Armatimonadota bacterium | reverse complement strand
GTACGTTCCCTCGCTCGACGCGATTCCGGATCCGTCTACCTCGCGGGATGAGGACAGCGCGCCGCTCTATTACGAAGCGGTCGCGGAGCAGGTCGAACGGATCCTCCAGACGGTCGGCGGGCGGAGCCTCGTGCTGTTCCACAGTCGTAAAGAGATGGAGGCTGTGTATCGGATTGTTGAGGAAAGGACTTCGCTTCCGATCTTGATGCAACAGAGTTCCGACGCGCGAGAGGTGGGGGAACGGTTTCGGCGCGAAATTCACGCAAGCCTTTTTGCGGTGCGATCCTTTTGGACCGGATTCGACGCTCCCGGCGAGACGCTCTCGTGCGTTGTGCTCGTGCGCATTCCGTTCGAGGTGCCGGTGGATCCCGGACAAGTCGTTCGGCACGCCTGGCTGCGCTCGCAAGGTCGAGACCCGTTCTGGGAATACACGTTGCCGCTTGCCAAAATGATGGTACGGCAGGGTGCGGGAAGGCTTTTGCGAACGGAGAGCGATCGCGGCGTGATCTGCCTGTTGGATCCGCGTGTTCGCACAAGGTTCTATGGCAGACAGTTGATCGAGAACTTGCCTCCCATGCCAGTCTTCGAACGGATCGAGGACGCGGTGGCTTTCGTGGGCGTCGGTACGGCCGGGTCGCGGGATTAGGAGGCTCGCTCGCGAAGTTCCTGGCGCACGACGGCGAGGTTGTGCTCCGCCCTATGGTGGCCCGGCTGGACGGCCAGCGCGGTTTCGAAGGCGAGCGCCGCCGCATCCGGCTTGCCAAGATAGTACAGAGCGTTGCCCAGCGTGAACCAGGCGTCCGCGTTCGTGGAATCGAGGGTGAGACCCTTGCGGTACGCCAAGGCGGCGTCCGCCCATCGCTCACATTTCGAGAAAAGGTCGCCTACGTGCCAATAGGCATTCGGGTTCGAAGGGTCGAGTTGGCACGCGTCTTCGAGACACTGGAGCGCGATCTGATACTTGCCGAGGAAGGTCAGCGCGCGTGCAGCACGGATCAGCACGTCGGCATCCGCCTCGAAGTGGTGAGCGTAATGCGAACACGCCTCGGCGACCGAGGGCCAATCCTCTGCGGATTCGGCGGCCCCGATCCATCTCTCCCAAAGGGCGCGCGAGTTCGGGTGAGCCTTGGCTGCTTCCGCGCAAATGCGCACGGCTCGCAGTTTGGCCCCCGTCTCTTGGGCGCAAGCCAGGGCGAGGTCAACGGCGATGCTCGCGTACTCTTCACCCGCAGTCACGGCGCCGGCAACGAGGTCGAGCGCTTCTTCGGACTGCCCTTGCGCTCTCAGCTGGATTGCGAGGCCGATGCGCGCGGGAGTGTAGTCGGGTGCCGCGTTCAAGACGGCGCGAAACGCTTCGATTGCGGCTTCAGAGTCGCCCTTGTCCGCAAGAATCTGCCCCTTGAGAAAGTCAAGCTTGTACTCGAGAATCGCGCGATCGCCGACTTCCGAAGGATGGAGTTCCTTACGCTTTGCGCTTTCGATACAGCGGAGCGCATCGTCATGCTGTCCGAGCCGATGAAGCGCTTGAGCCCTTGCAAACTCGACGAGGGGACCGCCAAATCCCTGGCGCGTCGCGCGGTCGCAAACCGCTAATGCGTCTTCGTATCTCTGAAGTTGGCACAAGGACTGCGCCCAGCTCTGAAATGCAAACTGGCCGTGCACCGCTCCCTTGGGTATGCCTTCCGCCATCTTTTCATACCATGGCAGCGCTTCTTCGAACTCGCCGGCGGTGTAGTGGGCGTTGGCAAGATTGAACTGCTGAAAGTCGTCGTTTGGATTCTCTTCGAGGGCGGCTCGAAGGAGGGCGACCGTACGTTCGTGCTTCTGCTTCGCTTCCACCTCGCTCTGGAGGTAACCGAAATGGAGAAGCCGCGCCTCCAAGAGCGCGACCGGGAGTCCGAGTCGCTTGAGGGAGGGTGTGATCTGTTCGTGGATACGCCCTTCGAACCGAACATCCGGCAGGTTCCGGAAGAGTCGGCACGGCCGGTGCACCAACTGTTCGCCTGAGGCGCTCTGTCCGAGGTAGTTCACGATTTCTATCGTAAATCCGCCAAAGTGTGGTCGGACTAAAGCGCTGAGAACAGCCCCGTATGAGCTTGGGTCGAGACGTTCATCCGCATCGATCCAGAGGCACCAAGTGCTTTGTGCCAAGGAAAGGGCATGATTGCGGGCCGCCGAGAAGTCGTCGCACCACTCGAACGTAGAGACGCGCGCACCCATTCGCCGTGCGATGGCCACTGTGTCATCGGTGGAACCGGTGTCCACGACGATGACTTCGTCGGCCACGGGTTGGACGGAGCGAATGCACTCTTCGAGGTGCTTCGCCTCGTTCTTGACGATCAGGGTTGCCGAAAGCGTGGGTTGGGGAAGCGAGTCGAGCGCGATCTCCGCAGCCTTCGCGCGTTTCCGGATTTCTCGCCACGCGGATTCGGCGAAAACGTCCTTCCGATTCAGCTTCTTCGCCATCCAGCGGCGCGCGGCGAAGTGCGCTCCGAGGATCGTAAGGAGCTCTTCGTAGCGATCGCCCCCTTCCGCGTTTCGCAACACGGAGAAGGCGTCCTCTTCCCTGGCTTGATAGCAGAGGGCGATTCCGTACTCTGCCGCAAGATTCGGGTTGGGCGCTTCCTGATAGGCCCGTTCGAGGACTCGGAACGCTTCGTCCCAGCGCCCTTGAGCTTCGAGGCTTCGCGCTTCTTGAATCGCGGAGTCGGGCGACACGCTCATGCGGCTTGTTGACCGCTTTGCGTAGCTTGCTGCTGTTGCTGGAGGCGAAGGTATCGTCTCGCACCTGCGATCGAATACATCTCGTCTCTCAGCAAGCGCTTGATCGTGAAGATCGCTCGGATGTCCTCCGGACGATAGCGTCGCTGTCCTCCCTTCGTACGAATCGGACGGAGAAACTCAGGAAACTCGTTCTCCCAGTACCGTAGCGTGTGAATCTCAATACCGGTGATGGCGCTGGCGACCCGAATGCTGACCGCCGCCCCTTGTTCTTGGGTTGCTTTGAAGCCACTCATAAACCAGTACTCTCCGGCTGCCGAGGCAGCCAGTACCATTATCGGGTTCTTTCGCGGCTTCTACAGGGTCGCGCGTCCGTCAGAAGTCGGACGGATAATAACGGAATCGAATCGTCTCGTTGGCAGACGGCTCAAAGTTCGTGCGCTTGGCGTAGGCGCCTGTGGTGCCCCATTGCCATCCCCAATTCGGTTCAATCTTGATGATATGGAAGACGGTATCGGTGTTGAACTTAAAGGAGTAGTCGGCTCGCTCGACGGTGCCGGCCCAGGAGGCGGCTCCGGCGGTTCGCCAAGCAAGGAAGCGGTGCAGGTCGTCTTTGCCGATGGGGTATTCGAGCTGCACGCGTAGCACGTGCGTCGCGTTTGGCTTGAAGACTGCGGTCGCCACATAAGGCTTCACGTAGCTCGTGGCCTCCGGATTGATGTCGGCTGCCATCGGCGCGGCTGCGAAGGCCAGGGATTCCTTGTCCCAGGTCGCCGACAGGCGGTCAAACCGGTTGCTCCCGAAGGCTCGATTCGTGTTCTCGGCGACGAGAGGGATGCCGATGAGGAGGGAGAGTTCATTCGAAGTCGTGTTCTTGAACATGTAGCGCGCCTCGACGGAGACGGACCGCTTGCCAACCGTAAAGGTGACCGCCTCGCTGGTCAGGCGGACAGCGGTCGTAGGGGGGTCTACGAACACGGAGCCGCCGTAGGCGTCGGCGGAAGCCAAAGCGAGAGGAACGAGCGCGAGTGCAGCCAGCATGCTGCGCAGTTTACCAGGGTGGCCAGGGTTGCCAGGGTTGCGAATGGCGGCGGGGGTGGGTATACTCTCGCCATCCCCCCTCGCGGTCAGACCCCGCTTGGGCATGAGTAGCAGACGATGTCGAAGAAGATCAAGAAGGTAGCAGGGGGCCCGGGTGGCGCATCCGTTCCCGTTCCGGATATGCGGGGCGGCATCAAGGGCTTCATCGAAGGCGTGATCCGCGAAATGCGGCGCGTCGTGTGGCCGTCTTGGCAAGAGACGACGAGGCTGACCATCATGGTCTTGCTCGTCTGTGTCGTCTTTGTCGTCTATCTTTGGCTCGCCGGCATCATCGTGGACATTGCGCTCAAGGCTGCGGAGGGTCAGAGGATCAACCTGGGATGAGACCCATGATGACTTCCTGGTACGCCGTCCACACGCTCACTCAGCATGAGCAGAAAGTCGCGGACATGCTGAAGAAGCAGGCGATCCATGCGGGGCTTTGGGACAAAGAGATCTTCGAGATTCTGATCCCCGTCGAAGAGGTCCAGCAAACGCGGGACGGCAAGCGCCGGAAGGTGATGAAGAAGGTTTTCCCGGGGTATGTGCTCGTTCGCATGATCCTGACGGAGGATTCGCAGAACCTCGTCAAGCGCGTGAGCGGCGTGACCGGCTTCGTGAGCAGCGGAAACAAGCCCGTGCCGATTGACGACAGCGAAGTGCAGAACATCCTGAAGCGCCTCGAAGAGAGCAGCGAGCGTCCGCGCGTGGTGTGGAAGGTGGGCGATACGGTCCGCATCATGGAAGGCCCGTTCGCCGATTTCACCGGTCGCGTCGAGGAAGTGGACGCGGAGAAAGGCAAGCTGAAGGTGCTGATCCCCGTGTTCGGGCGCGAGACGCCCTTGGAATTGGAATTCGATAAAGTGGAGAAAGCATAAATGGCGAAGAAAGTTCTTTCGGTGATCAAACTGAACATCCCTGCGGGCAAGGCAACGCCCGCCCCGCCGATCGGTCCGGCTCTCGGACAGGCGGGCATCAACATGATGGAGTTCATCAAGAAGTTCAACGAAGTGACGATGGACAAGATGGGCAACACCTTGCCCGTCGCGATTACGGTGTATGAGGACCGAAGCTACGACTTCGTCGTCAAACAGCCGCTCGCAAGTGACCTGATCAAGCAAGCCGCCGGCATCGAGAAGGGGAGCGGAAACCAGCTTACGGAAAAAGCTGGCAAGCTCACCAAGGAGCAGCTCCGAAAGATCGCGGAGATCAAGCTGCCCGACCTCAACACCAACGATGTGGAGCAGGCGATGAAGATTCTTGCGGGAACCGCAAGGAATATGGGGGTGGAGATCGTAGACTGATCTTCACCTCGTGGGAGAGCCTCAGGCTCGCCAATCACCACAGGAGGAAACCATGGCAAGAACCCAAGAGAAGAAGCAACCTCATTCGAATCGGTACCTCGCACTGCGAGAGAAGGGCGACCGACTGACCCTGCATGAGCCAGCGGAAGCGATCCGCCTCGCGAAAGAGACGGCTACGGCCAAGTTCGACGAGACGATCGAAGTCGCGATCCGACTCGGGATTGACCCTCGGCAGAGCGACCAGAACGTTCGCGGAACCACTACGCTCCCTCACGGCACAGGGAAAACGCGGAAGGTGGCGGTGCTCGCAAAGGGCGCGGCCGCAGAAGAGGCTAAAGCCGCTGGCGCAGACGAGGTCGGCGACGACGACCTCGTCGAGAAGATCGCCAATGGCTACAAGGACTTCGATGTCCTAATTGCCCACCAAGAGATGGCTCCCGCCCTGGCCAAGATCGGTCGCGTCCTCGGCCCGAAGACGCCGAACAAGAAGTCCGGCACCCTCACCGAGGATGTCCGAGAGGCGGTGGAGTCCATCAAGAAGGCGACGCTCGTCCAGTATCGAAACGACAAGGCCGGAATCGTCCACATGCCGATCGGCAAGGCGTCGTTCACAGAAGAGCAGCTTCTCGAGAACTTCGCAGCGGCTGTCCAGGCGATCCTGAAGGCGAAGCCCCCCACAGCCAAAGGGCGCTATCTCGCAGGGATTACCGTGAGTAGCACGATGGGCCCAGGGTTCCGCGTGGATCCCGCGCTTGCCGCCAAGCTGTAGCGAACCCGCTTTGAAATTCGCGCGCCCGTAGGCAGATCGCCTACGGGCGTTCGTATTTCCAGTTTCGACTCTTGCCCTCGGCAAGCCACTCGATCGCGGTCTGAATCCTTCGCTGTCGTGTCGCGTCCCGCTTCGCCTCTTCGATCCACTCCACGTACTCGCGCTTGTGAGAAGGCGGGAAGCTCTTGAACGTCGCTTGCGCCTTGGGGTTTGCCTTCAGCGCCTCTTGGAAGTCTTTCGGAACCCGGACGGGCTTGCTCGTCGAACTCTTCTTTGTCGGCAGCTTGACCCCCTTTTCGTTCAGCTCCACCGCCTCACGGATGTAGGCGAGCAGGACGCGATCCGGTGGGAGATCGTCGAGGCTCGCGATTTTGCCAAGGTGGCCCATGGCTTCCCCCTCGCGCAGAATCCCCTTCGGGTCCTTCATCAGAGACGCTTTCCAGAAGCCGAACGCGCAGTGGTGTTTGAAAGCCGCCATCGAGCATAGAATCCCCTTGTACTCAAAGTGCGGGAACGACCACTTCATCGTTTCCTCGACCTCAGGACATGCGCGATGAACCAACTCCCGCAAATGCGTAAGGATGGGCTGCGCGAACTCAGCGGCAGAGGCGATGTACTGGTCTACGCGCGGATCGGTCCTCGGCATACGTTTGAGTGTACCGACGCCGCCAACTACTTCACGAGCCGCATCGGCAGCATCTTGTAAGGCTCGAAGGCGCTGATGTGGACGCGGTCGCCGTTCCACTGATTCACGCCTTCCTTGACTAAGAACGTGAACGCGAAGCGATAAACGTCGCCCTCTCGGCACGTCAAGCCGCTCTTCAGATGCCAGGGGAGCTTGATCCGTACTTGCGCCCAGGTGGGGCGGAAGTCGCTCGCGAGTTCGAGTGACTGTACCGGGACCAGCTCGGTGTCGTTGAAGGGCCATCGGTTCTGCGCCCCGTTGAGGACTGAGAACGACTTGATCTTCGCTTCGTTGCCGCGGCAATCCACGGTCAGGACGTAGTTGTCTTGGCCCGCGAAGAATCCGTCGCCCAGGAAATCGGTCGTGATCTGGAATTCAGCTGGCTTCGTCGAGAACGAGAGTGCGAGGTAAAGCCCCGTTTCATCCCAAGTCATGTAGGCGCCTCCTTCGAAGTCTTGGGTTCCGAAGCGCCCTCGCTTTTCTCGCCAGGCCGGTTCGTCGGCGATGGACTTGGGTAGGTCCGGCGAGCCGAACGGGATCTCTTCATACCACGGGATGCAGGGTTCCCGCTTTTGGGAGTCCGGGATGCCGAGGCCGGTTTGATCGGTCTTGTGGGGATCGGGGCGTACGAGGTTGGCGCGCGCGTTGTTCACGGAGTCGAGCGTGGCGGGCACCCACGTGCTAAACATGAGTCGGCGCAGGTCGGTGATTCCGTCGCCGGCTGTGGATGCCTTCGTCGGGTCGCTCCCCCAGCTCTTTTCATCGAAGGGGAGGGAGGGGTCGTCATCGGGCACGCCGTCGTTGTCCCGATCGGTCGTCGTCGAGACGGAGCCGAAGAGGCAGTAGAACCAAGCCTGCTCGGGCCAGACGCGAAGGATGTAGGCGTTTCCATCCCAGTGTTCGCCAAACGGCCCGTTGTAGCCGCCCACTCGGTAATCGCCAAAGTGGTTGAACGGATACTCTTCGTATCCGCTTTGCTCAAACATCGAATCGAGGGCGTGGTGAAACTCGTGTGTCATGAGCCACGCAAGGTCGCTGCCTCCGAGGAACGAGCAGTGGGCGGGATCGCTCTTTTCTTCGAGGCCGTTCCAATGCGCTCCCCACGTCCCTCCACCGGATCCCTGAAGGTAGTAGGCCTTCCGAGCGGGATCGTATCTCCTTTCTGCTTCAATGACGACAAGAGCGACGTAGTCTTGCCTCGTTTTGCCTCGCTGCCGGAGAAGCGCGTCTTCGCCTGCCGCCTCGGGCCACGGCTCGCCACGCGTCAAGGGTTCTTCATACACGTACCACTCGTACTGGAGGTTCACGCGACAGTGCGAATTCACGAAGTAGAACAGGCGGGCGTCTTCGAACTCTTCCTTGACGTACCGGAGGTACTCCGGCCCGGGCGGGGCGCCCCGCTGCTCGCCGTTCGATCCTTCGGGATTCCAGACGTCCGTGCGCAGGATGACGGCGATGGGCAGGTTGAGGATCGTCTTCTTTCCGGGATTCGGCTCCGTGGCGAACGCGAAGACGCGCGCTCGCCTCTCCGCCGGCGGGAGGACGGGCATCTGATCGGTGAAGATCCAGTAATAGTAGCCCGTGCCCGGTTCGAGCCCTTCCAAGGTTGTTTGGAAGCGGGTCTCACCGCTGTTGCGCGGCAAGGCGCCGTAGAATCCGATGCGAGGTCCGGTCGGGCTGGCGCCGTAGGACGCTGGACGTTCGACGCCTTGGAACGCAGGTTGCAGGACGGGTGCAGTTCGGGCTTCCCAACGAATCGTCGCGCCCTCTCGTCCAACGCGATCCACGCGAGGTCGGAAGAGGTCGGTGAACTCGGGATCGAGAAGAAGGACGCGGTTGTTCTGCGTATCCGCCACGGCAACCCTTCCGTCACTCAAGGCGAGCAGTGCGCTTGGCTGGCGGAAGAGCCCGTAGTTGCCGCCGCCGAACCGCTTCAGCTCGTTTCCGTCTCGGTCCCACTTGCCGATCCAGCCGTTGTTACGGTCGAGCGCGTAGATCGTGCCGTCTTTGCCTACGGCAACGTCGCCGCAGACCCAGAACCCTGGAATCGAGCGCAGGAACTGAAGGTCGAGCGTTTGCGGGTCGTATCGAAAGAGATCCACCCTTCCGTTCCATCCGTTCGCCACGTAGAGCACGCCGTCTGCAAGCGCCAACCCTGCAGGCTCTCGAAACTGGCCCGGCTCTTCGCCGAGTGAGCCGAAGCTCTTGCGGTGATGGCCCTGGGAATCGAAGAACTGAAGGCGGCTATTGAACGTGTCGGCGACGATCACGGTGCCCAGGTCGTCCACGAGGACGTCGTACGGTGTACGGAACTGTCCGGGGCCTGCGCCTTCGCCGCCGAAAGAGAAGAGTAGCGTTCCGTTTTCATCGAGAACGGCGATGCGGTGGTTGCCCGAATCGGCGACATAGAGGCGACCGGAAGCATCGAAAGCGAGACCGCGCGGCCCCTTGACCGGCGGGTGAAGTCGCCGGCGAATCAAGCTTCCTTCGTGGACGGCGATTTCATTCGAGCCGGCATACGAGACGTAGAGTCTGCCTCTCGCGTCTTCCGCCAAACCCGCTGGAGCGGTTTGGTTGACTTGCATTGCGCCGAGAAGCAGGAGCGTCGTGAGCACAGAGGCAATCTACCCCCAATTTACGAACCCGAGGGGTACGCTATCGGCAGGATGGACGAGCGCTTTGCGGATCGGCAGTACCTCTTGGCGAGGCAGTTTTGGAAGTTCCTTGGAGCGAACTTTCGCATCTACGATTCGTACGGCAGGCTCGCGCTGTTTTGC